>JAOUGZ010000266.1 GCA_029865405.1 Betaproteobacteria bacterium | reverse complement strand
GGGCGAGTTGGTCGTGAGGTCGAACCAGGCCGCGCCCTTCTGCAGGGCGTCGCCGAGCCGGGGCGCAAGCGCCTCGACCTCCTTCGGGCCGGGGAGCGAGGTGAACACGACGTCGGCCTCGGCGGCCGCTTCGGCCGCCGTCGCCGCCCAGCGCACGCCGGGGACCTCGATCCTGCGCAGGTCGGTGCCGATCACCGCGTGGCCGGCGCGCGCGAGGTTCTCCGCCATGTGCGCGCCCATGACGCCCAGTCCGATGAAGCCGGCTTTCATGCGCCGCGCTCCTCGTAGACCTGCTTGGCCACCTGCGCCGCGCTGATGCCGTTCGCCCAGCCGGCGTAGAAGGCGAGGTGCGTGAAGAGCTCTGATAGCTCTTCGCGCGTCACGCCGTTGTCGAGCGCACGCCAGATGTGGCCCTTCAGCTGATCGGGCCGGTGCAGGGCGATGAGCGCCGCGACGGTGGCGAGGCTGCGGTCGCGCCTGGAAAGGCCGGGCCGCGCCCAGACGTCGCCGAACAGCACTTTCTCCGTGAGCTCGGCGAGCTTGGGCACGATGTCCTTCACCGCGGCAATGGTGGTGGGCGGGGACTTGGCTGCAGACATGGCGGACACCTCCGGGATCGACGTGAAGACTGTACCATCGCCGCAGTGCCCAAGTCCGAGCCCATGGATCCGCTGCCGGCGATGCCGGCGTATTACGCCGACACCGAGGCCAAGCGCCGCTTCACGCGCCGCCTGTTCGATTCGAGCGCGCCGGACTACGATCGCGTGGACCGGCTGCTCGCCTTGGGCTCCGGGTCCTGGTATCGGCGCCAGGCGCTGCAGCGCGCGGGACTCGGGCCCGGCATGCGCATGCTCGACGTGGCCGTGGGCACCGGACTGGTGGCGCGCGAGGCGCTCGGCCTCGTTGGCGAGCGCGGTTGCGTGATCGGCGTCGACCCGAGCGCCGGCATGCTCGCGCAGTCCGAAGCGCACGGCCTCACGCTCGCCCGCGGTCGTGCCGAAGCGCTGCCGTTCGCGGCGGGCACGTTCGATTTCCTCTGCTTCGGCTATGCGCTGCGCCATGTCGCCGACCTGAATGCCGTGTTCGGTGAATTCCGGCGCGTGCTCAAGCCCGGCGGCCGTCTTCTCGTGCTGGAGATCACGCGCCCGCAGGGGCGCGTGGCGGCGGCGGCGCTGAAGGCCTACCTGCGCGGCCTGCTGCCGGTGCTATCGCGCATCGTGTCGCGCAGCCGCGACACGCCCAAGCTCTATCGCTACTACTGGGACACCATCGAAGCCTGCGTGCCGCCGGCGCACATCCTGGCGAGCATGGCGGCGGCGGGATTTTCCAACTTGGCGCACCGGCCGTCACTCGGCATCTTCTCGGAGTATTCGGCCCGGCGCGATGCGTTAGCATGAACCGGGGGAAGCTGTAGGGGGCAACGCAATGACGGAGGTTTCATGAAAAGGACGATGGCAGTGGCATTGGCGGCGAGCGTGGCACTTGCGGGCTGCGCCACCGAGGGCAACCGCCCGATGACGCGCACCGAGAGCGGCGCCCTGATCGGCGCGCTCGGCGGCGCGGTGGTGGGCGCGATGGCCTACAAGAAGAACCGCACCAAGGGCGCGGTGGTCGGCGCGGTGGGCGGCGGCCTCGCGGGCGCGGCGGTGGGCAACTACATGGACAGCCAGCGGCGCGACCTGGAAAAGAACCTCGCGCCGGAGATCCAGTCCGGCCAGGCGCGCGTGCAGAAGCTCTCCGACCAGGTGGTGCTGGTCACGATGACCAGCCAGACCGCGTTCGACTCCGACTCCTCGGCGATCAAGCCGGGGTTCCACAGCACGCTCGACAAGCTTGCCGACGTCGTCGTGCGCTACGGCAAGACCACGCTCACCGTGGTCGGGCACACCGACAGCACGGGGTCGAACACCCACAACCAGAAGCTCTCCGAGGAGCGCGCGCTGGCGGTGGCGCAGTTCCTCGAGTCGCGGCGCGTGGACGGGATGCGGCTCGCCACTGCGGGCAAGGGCGAGACCGTGCCGGTGGCCAGCAATGCCACGGAGGCCGGGCGGGCATCCAACCGGCGCGTCGAGATCTACGTCGAAGCGGTCGTGCAGGGCTGAGGGCGCATGGCCGAGAAGAAGCCGCAGGGCCTGGCCAAAGGGCTCACCAACTACGGCGATGCCGGCTTCTCGCTGTATCTCAGGCGCTCGTTCGCGAAGAGCATGGGCTATTCGGGCGAGATGCTGGCGCGCCCGGTGGTCGGCATCGCCGACTCGAAGAGCGGCTTCAACAACTGCCACCGGCATTTCCCCGAGCTGATCGAGGCGGTGAAGCGCGGCGTGCTCGCCGCCGGCGGCCTGCCGATCGAGTTCCCCACCGTGTCGCTGGGCGAAGTGTTCCTCAGCCCGACCTCGATGATGTTCCGCAACCTGATGTCGATCGACGTCGAGGAGATGGTGCGCGCGCAGCCGATGGACGCGGTGGTGCTCGTCGGCGGCTGCGACAAGACCGTGCCCGCGCAGCTGATGGGCGCGGCCTCGGCGGACGTGCCCGCGGTGCAGCTCCTCGCCGGGCCGATGATGCCGACCTCGTTTCGCGGCGAGCGCCTGGGCGCCTGCACCGATTGCCGGCGCTTCTGGGCGCTGCACCGCGCGGGCAAGGTGGACGAGGCAGGGATCGGCGAAGTCGAAGGCAATCTCGCCACCACGGCGGGCACCTGCGCGGTGATGGGCACCGCCTCCACCATGGCGGCGCTCGCCGAAGCGCTCGGCATGGCGCTGCCCGGCAGCGCCGCGATTCCCGCGGTGCACGCCGACCGGCTGCGCGCCGCCGAAGCGAGCGGGCGCCGCGCGGTGGAGCTGGTGGCGAATCCGATCCGGCCCTCGCAGATCATCACCGAAAAGTCCGTGGAGAACGCGCTCCGGGTGCTCCTCGGCATCGGCGGCTCGACCAACGCCATCGTGCACCTCACCGCGATCGCGGGGCGCGCCGGCGTGAAGGTGGACCTGAAGCGCCTGAACCTGCTCTCGGACACGACGCCGGTGCTCGTCGACCTGAAGCCGACCGGCCAGCACTACATGTCGGATCTCCATGCCGCCGGCGGCGTGGGCGCGGTGCTGCGCGAGTTGAAGCCGCTCCTCAACCTCGAGTGCATGACGGTCACCGGCGAGACGCTGGGCGAGCGCCTCGCGCACGAGCAGGGCGCGTGGGTGGACCGCGCGGTGGTGCGTCCGCTCGCCGAGCCGCTGGCGAAGGAAGGCGGGCTGGTGGCGCTGTTCGGCTCGCTCGCGCCCAATGGGGCGATCCTCAAGCGCTCGGCGGCGGATCCGATGCTCTTCGAAAAGGAGGGGCGCGCGGTCGTCTTCAGCTCGCTGGACGATCTCGCCGCGCGCGTCGACGACCCGGCGCTCGACGTCACCGCCGAGGACTTCATGGTGCTGCAGAACGCGGGCCCGAAATCGGGCTATGCCATGCCCGAGGCCGGCTACCTGCCGATCCCGGCGAGGCTGGCGCGCGCCGGCGTGAAGGACATGGTGCGCATCTCGGACGCGAGGATGAGCGGCACCGCCTACGGCACAATCGTCCTGCACGTCTCGCCCGAGGCCGCGGCCGGCGGGCCGCTCGCGCTGGTGCGAAACGGCGATCGCATCCGCATCTCCGTGAAGGAGCGGCGCATCGACCTCGCGGTGCCGGAAGCCGAGCTGGCGAAGCGAAAGGCCGCCTGGAAGCCGCCGGTCGCGGTGCCGGCGCGCGGCTACGCGAAGCTCTACATGGAGCACGTGCTGCAGGCCGAGCACGGCTGCGACTTCGATTTCCTGAGAAAGGCCTGAGCGATGCCGGCAGGCTTCCACGGCGTGTTTCCCTACGTCGTGTCGCCGGTGCTCGCCTCGGGAGACGTGGACGCGAACGTGCTCGGGCGCCTGTGCGATGACCTCGTCGCCGCGGGCGTGCACGGCCTGACGCCGCTCGGCTCGACGGGCGAGTTCGCGTATCTCGGCTGGGCGCAGCGCAAGCGCGTGGTCGAAGTCGTCATCGAGGCGGCCGGCGGGCGCGTGCCGGTGGTGGCGGGCGTCGCCTCGACCACCACCGCCGATGCCGTGACGCAGGCGCGCGAGTTCGAGCGCCTGGGCGCGAGCGGCATCCTCGCCATCCTGGAAGCCTATTTCCCGGTGGCGGACGAAGAGGTGTACGCCTACTTCAAGGCGATCGCCGACGCCGTGCGGATCCCCGTGGTGCTCTACACCAACCCGAACTTCCAGCGCTCGGACCTCACGCTGCCGGTGATCGAGCGCCTGTCGCGCGTGCCGAACATCGGCTACATCAAGGACGCCTCCGTCAACACCGGGCGGCTGCTGTCGATCCTCAACCGCGTCGAAGGACGCCTGCAGGTGTTCGCGGCGTCCTCGCACGTGCCCGCCTGCGTGATGCTGCTGGGCGGCGTGGGCTGGATGGCGGGGCCGGCCTGCGTCGCGCCGCGCCAGAGCGTCGAGCTCTACGAGCTGTGCAGGCGCGGCGACTGGACGGCGGCGATGGCAAAGCAGCGCCCGCTCTGGGCGCTCAACCAGGCGTTCGCCAAGCACAACCTCGCCGCCTGCATCAAGGGGGCGCTCGAATTGCAGGGGTATGCAGTGGGCGCGCCGCTCGCGCCGCAGGCGCCGCTTTCGGCCGAGGGCGTCGTCGAAGTGCGGCGCGCGCTCGCCGCCATCGGCGCGCTGCCGTGAGCACGCACGAGCACCGCAAGGCGGCGACGCGCGCCGGCCTGCGCTACGTCACCGACGGCGTGGCCGGCATCGCGCGCAAGCGCGTGGGCACCGGCTGGGCCTACTACCTCCCGGACGGCCGGCGCATCGCCGACACCGCGACGCGCAAGCGCCTCAAC
>JAOUGZ010000265.1 GCA_029865405.1 Betaproteobacteria bacterium | reverse complement strand
CAGCAGGGCGACCACCTCGCCGGTGGGCGACGACGCCTCGGCGATGCCCGCCATCGGCATCGCCGAGGGCTTCAACCTCGGCTACTGCAAGGCGAAGCCCGGCAAGGGCCCGTTGATGCACAACCACGACACCAACGAGACGTTCATTCCCATGACCGGGCGCTGGCGCTGCGAATGGAACGAGGGGCGATCGAAGCAGCGCGTCGACCTCGGGCCGTACGACGTGATCTCGTTTCCGGTCGGCGTGGCGCGGCGCTTCATGAACGTCACCTACGACGAGCCGGGCCGGGAGCACCTGCTGATGTTCATCATCGGCGGCAACCAGCCGCGCGCCGAGTTCACGCCGGCGGCGATGCGCCGCTGCGAGGCATGGCAGGGGCGCTACAAGCCCAGGTAGTACTGCTTGACCATGTCGTTGCCCTTGAGCTCCGCGGCGCTCTTGCCCTCGAACGCGATTTCGCCGTGCACGATGATGTAGCCGCGGTCGGCGATCTTGATCGCCTGGTTGAAGTTCTGCTCGGCCATCAGCACCGTGAGGTTGCGGGCCTCCTTGAGCTCCTTGATCTTGGCGATCATGCGGTTGACGAGGATCGGGGCGAGGCCGACCGAGGGCTCGTCCACCAGCAGGATGCGCGGCTCGGTCATCAGCGCGCGCGCCACGGCCACCATCTGCTGCTCGCCGCCGCTCATGCTGCCGGCGAGCTGCCGGCGCCGCTGCTGGAGCGCCGGGAACACCTCGAACACGAACGCCAGGTTCTCGGCGAGCTTGGCGCGCGCGGCATTGCGATAGGCGCCGAGCAATAGGTTCTCCTCGACAGTGAGCATCGGGAACAGGCGCCGGCCCTCGGGCACCAGCGCGATGCCCAGGCCGACGATCTCCTGCGGGCTCTTGCCGCGCAGATCGATGCGCTCGCCATCGCGCTCCAGGTGGATCGTGCCGCCGCTCGGCGACACGATGCCCATGATGCACTTGATGAGCGTGCTCTTGCCGTTGCCGTTCGAGCCGAGGAGCACCACCGACTCGCCGTGCGCGACGCTGATCGACACGCCATGCAGCACGCGCACCGCGCCGTAGCCGGCTTCCAGCCCCTCGACGACCAGCCTACTCTCCAAGGTAGGCCCTCTCGACGTCCGGGTTCTTCACGATCTCGTCGGGCGTGCCCTCGGCGATCTTCTCGCCGGCGTCGAGCACGACGACGCGCTGCGAAAAGCGCATCACCGCGCGCATGATGTGCTCGATCATGATCACCGCCACGCCGCGCTTGTTGAGCGCCAGCAGGATCTCGAGGATCTCGTCCACCTCGGCGCTCGAGAGGCCCGCCATCGCCTCGTCCGAGACCAGCAGCCGCGGCTTGGCGGCGAGGGCGCGCGCGAGCTCGAGCTTCCTCATGTCGACCTGCGTCAGGCCCGCCGAGTTGTGCTGCGCGCAGTGCCCGAGGCCGATGCTCTGGAGGAGGTCCATCGCCTCGTCGACGACACGGCGCTGCCCGGCCCGGGAGCGCGCCGCGTACTCGAGCGGCACGCGCAGGTTCTCGAGCACCGTCATGCTGCGGAACGGCTTCGGGATCTGGAAGCTGCGCGCGACGCCGAGGCGCGCGCGCCGGTGCGGCAGCATGCGCGTGATGTCCTGGCCGTCGAAACGGATGCTGCCCTCGTCGTTGAACAGCGCCCCGGAAATGCAGTTGATGAGCGTGGTCTTGCCCGAGCCGTTGGGGCCGATCAGGCCGAGGCGCTCGCCCGGCCCGACATGCACGTCGACGCCGTTCAGCGCGACAAAGCCGCCGAAGCGCTTGACCAGGCCGCTCACCTGCAGCACCCGATCGCTCATGGCTTGCGCTTCCAGTGCTTCTTCACCAGGCCGACGATGCCCTGCGGCGCGAGCGTGATGAACACCACCAGCATCACGCCGACGATCAGCACGTTCAGCTCGGAGGACACCGTCACCTTGACGATCTCCTGCGTCGTGCCCACCAGCAGCGCACCGATCACCGGGCCGATCCAGTGCCCGGTGCCGCCGATCATCGGCATGGCGATGGCGTTCACCGCGATGAACAGGTTGAACGCCGACACCGGGTCGACGAAGGTGACGAAGTAGGGGAAGGGCGCGCCGGCAACGCCCATCATCCCGCCCATCACGGTGGTCGACACGAGCTTCAGCCTGAGCGTCGGCACGCCGGCGGACTCGGCGGCGACCTCGTCGTCGCGGATCGCGGCGAGGCCGCGGCCGAGGCGCGAGGAGTTGAGCATGCGCGACACGGCCACCGCCCCGAGCGTGAGCAGCAGCATCACCATGAACAGCATCTGGATGTAGCTGTCGAACCACAGGTGCTTGTCCGGCGTCAGCATGTAGGAGCCCCGGGCGCCGCCGACGTAAGTCCAGTTGGCGATGAAGGTCTCGATGACGATCGCCATGGCGAGCGTGGCGATGGCGAAATACACGCCTTTCAGCCGCAGGGTCAGGTAGCCCAGGCCGAAGCCGACCAGGCCGCCGACGGCGCCGCCGGCGAGGATCAGCAGCGGCAGCGGCAGGCCGAGCGCCTTGTTGAGCGCCACCGTGGTGTACGCGCCCATGGCGAAGAACGCCGCGCTGCCGAAATTCACGTAGCCGGTGAAGCCGCCGAGGATGTTCCACGCCACCGCCATCAGCATGGCCTGCAGGATCAGGTACAAGGCGTTGTAGTAGTACTCGTTCTCCAGAACGGTCGTCAGCGCCAGGCCGGCGACGAAGATCGCGGCGAGCGTGCCCCAGAAAGCGGCGGCTTTCATCTAGCGCCTGCCGAACAGCCCGGCGGGACGCAGCGCCAGCGTGATCGCCAGCACGCCGAAGGCGACCGCCGGCGACCAGGACGGTCCGGCGAAGGTCGACACCATGCTCTCCACGATGCCGAGGATCAGCGCGGCGATGAACATGCCCTTGATGCTGCCCATGCCGCCGAGCACCACGATGGCGAACGCGCGCCCGATGTACAGGCGCCCGACCGAGGGCTCGACCGGGCCGATGACGATGAGCAGCGACCCGGCGATCGCCGCGGTGGCGATGCCCAGGCCGAAGGCCCATTGCTTGATGCGCACCGGATCCGCGCCCATCAACTGCAGCGCCAGGCGGTCCTGCGCCACCGCCTGGATGGCGCGTCCCATGAAGGTGCGCGACATGAAGACGTAGATGGCGGCGGTGAGCGCCGCGGCCACCGCGAAGGGCACCAGCATGCGCAGCGGGAAATCGACGAAGCCGATGCGCCAGCTCTGCCCGATGTAGTCGGCCTGCACCAGGCGGTAGTCCACGCCGTAGATCAGGATCAGCACCACCTCGATGATGAACATCACGCCGAAGAAGAACGCGAGCCCGGACAGCGATTCCTGCCCGGTGCGCTCGAAGGCGAGGAAATACACCCGGTAGATCACCGCGCCGACGACGAAGAACGCCGGCGCCGCCAGCAGGCCGACGAAGACGGGGTCGAAGCCGAACCGGCTGTTCAGGATGTAGGCGATGTACGCGCCGACGATGATGAACGCCGGGTGGGCGATGTTGACGATGTCGAGCTGGCCGAAGACGATGGCCAGCCCGATCGCCACCGCGGCGTAGAAGCCGCCCAGCAGGAGGCCCGAGACGACGGCGTTCGAGAAAAGGTCTGCCGAAATCACCGTCGCGGGCGCCTGCGGGGCGGGGCCGCCGTTACTGCTTGTACGGGAAGACGATGTCCCCCGATTTCCAGTCCTTCGGATAGAGCACGACGCGCTTGCCGGGGCCGGCGAACTGCTCGAGGTTGTCGGGCTGCACGTCGCGGAACTGCACCATCAGCACGCGCGACCTGGCCCATTCGCCGTTCGCGCCGAACTTCACCTTGCCCACCACCGTGTCGAAGGTGGTCTTGCGCATGTGCGCCGCGAGTTTCGCCTGGTCGAGGCTCTTCACCGCGTTCACCGACTGCTCGAGCACCTGCAGGTAGGCGTAGGCGAAGGGCGGCAGGTAGTGCCCGTACGGGTCCACGCCCTTGCCCTTGGCCTCTTCCTGGTACTTCGCCAGGAATTCCTTGACGCCGGGAAAGTCGAGCGTCGGCTCGGGCACCCAGAAGTCGTAGTTGACGATGCCGTTCAGCAGCGGCCCGAGATTCTTCTGGATCGCCGCGAACTGCAGGCCGACCATGCCGCCGCCGAACATTTTCGCCTTCAGGCCGACCTCGTGGGCCGCCTTCACCATGCCGACCGAGTCCGGGGGATAGGAGCCGACGTACACGATGTCGGGGTTGGTCGCCTGGATGGCGCGCACGATCGGCGTGAAATCGGTCGTGGGCGGCGGGTAGGTCTTGTCGTAGACGATCTTCAGGCCCGCGGCCTGCGCGTTCTTGCGCGCGCCGGCGGCCGCATTGAGCGCGAACTCGGCGTCTGCCGCGACGATCGCGATGGTCTGCGGCTTGGGCTTCTGCGCGGCGGCGAGCTCGAAGAAGCCCTTCGACCAGTCGGTCAGCGGGCTGGGGCCGGACGGCATGATCTGGAAGTAGCGGTCGTACTTGAACTCCTCGTTCGCCGCCAGCCCGAACAGCGAGGGGAACACCATCTTCTTGCGCATCACGATGGGCAGAGCCGGCGCGATCAGGTTGGTGCCATAGGCCGAGACCAGCAGGTCGACCTTGTCGACCTCGAGCAGCTTGGTGTACAGGCCCGGCACGTTGGCCGGCTGCGTGGCGTCGTCGTAATAGACGAACTCGACCTTGCGACCGAGCAGCCCGCCTTTCTTGTTGACGTCATCGCGCCAGATCTCCATGCCGATGAGCGCCGCCTTGCCGGCGCCGGCGAGGCCGCCGGTGAGCGCCATGCTGAAGCCGATCTTGAGCGGCTCGGCGGCGGCCGCGCTGCCCGCGAAT
>JAOUGZ010000264.1 GCA_029865405.1 Betaproteobacteria bacterium | reverse complement strand
GCCAGCGCGGCGAGCGCGCGCGCCAGCCCCTCGACCACGCGCGCCATCTCGGGATAGCGCAGGCGCTCGGGCGTGTCGCTGGCACGGTGATAGTGCGCGTACCGGTAGAACGCCGTATCGGTGACCATGACGCCCGGGTAGCCCGCGCGCCAGAAGGAGCGCTGGTCGCTCCAGGAAACGCCCGGCACGAAGCCGGGACTGGCGAGCTGCTCGGCCGGGAAGTCGCAGTGCGCGCGAAAGGCGCGCGTCAGCTCGGTGAGCGCGCGGCGCGAGCGCAGGTTGGAGACGAAGGCGATGAAATTGCCGCGCGCGGGATAAAACCACTTCAGGAACGGCGGGTAGGCCTGGCTGCCGCGCTCGTCACGGTAGCAGCCGAGCATTTCCAGCGAGAGCATGAGCCGGATGTCGTCGCCGCGCGCGCGCGCCGCCCTCGCGTATACCTTGCTGCCCATTTCGCCGAAGGGGAAGAACGGCGCCTCCTCGTTCACGAAGGCGACGAGCTTGAGCGTGCGCTGCGGCCGGGCCTCGCGCAGGAGGCGCGCGATCTCGATCAGGCCGGCGACGCCGCTCGCGTTGTCGTCGGCGCCGGGACTGCCCTCCACGGTGTCGTAGTGCGCGCCGGCGAGCACGATCTCGCCGGGGCGGCTCGACCCCGGAATCGTCACTTCGAGGTTCTCGCAGCGCACGCCGTGCGCCTCGTAGGCCTGGGGCGCGACCGCAAAGCCGAGCGACTCGAGCTCGCCCCGGATATAGTCGGCCGCCGCGTGCAGCGCCCGGGGGCGCCAGACATGGCGCTCGCCGATCCCGCCGGCAAGCGCATGCACGTGGCGGCGCAGGCGTACTTCGCTCATGGGGGAGATTGTTGCGCAAGATCAAGCGCTGCGGGCGCCGCAAGCGGAGAGTAACGCCATGACTCGGAGCGATCCGGCCTATCTTCGGCTTGCCGCGAGCGGTGAGCTCGCGCGGCGCGCGACCGAGGCGGTCCGGCACCTCGCGGACTGCGACTTGTGTGCGCGCTGCTGCTTCGTCGACCGCCGCCGCGGCGTCGAGGGCGCGGCCTGCCGCACGGGCGAGCGCGCGATCGTGGCGAGCTACGGGCCGCACCACGGCGAGGAAGCGCCGTTGCGCGGCTGGGCCGGGTCGGGGACGATCTTCTTTTCCGGGTGCAACCTGCGCTGCGTGTACTGCCAGAACTGGGACGTCTCGCAGCGGCGCACGGGCCGCGAGGTCGAGCCCCGCGAGATCGCCGGCATGATGCTCGAGCTGCAGGCACGCGGCTGCCACAACATCAACCTGGTCTCGCCGAGCCACGTCGTGGCGCAGATCATCGCCGCGCTCGCCGACGCGGCGGCGCGCGGGCTGCGCCTGCCGCTGGTCTACAACACCGGCGGCTACGACAGCCGCGAGGCGCTGGCGCTCCTCGACGGCATCGTCGACATCTACATGCCGGACATGAAGTACGGCGACGCCGCGCTCGCGCGCAGGTACTCGAAGGTGCGCAACTACGTCGAGGCGAACCGCGCGGCGGTGAAGGAGATGCACCGCCAGGTCGGCGACCTCGTCCTCGACGAGCACGGCATCGCACGGCGCGGGCTGCTCGTGCGCCACCTGGTGCTGCCGCGGGACATCGCGGGGACCGAGCAGGTGCTCGCGTTCCTCGCCGGGGAAATCTCCCCGAACACCTACCTCAACCTGATGGACCAGTACCGACCGTGCTATCGCGCCGACGAGTATCCCGAGCTCGACCGGCCGCTCACGCGGGAGGAGTACCGCGAGGCGCTCGAGGCTGCCGCGCGCCACGGCCTCGCGCGGCTCGATCAGCGGCGGCCCGGCATTCGCGTGATGGCGCCCGCCGCGCATGAGCCGGCGCCCTGCGTGGTGGCGGTTGGCGCCTCGGCCGGCGGCCCCCGTCGGCAGGAAAGCGCCGATGCCTAGTCCCTGCCGCGAGTGCAGCCTGCGCGGCGCGTGCCTGCCGCACCTCATCGGCGAGCAGCACGATTCGCACCTCGAGCGCCTGGTCTACGCGCGCCGCAAGGTGGGCGCGGGCGAGGCGCTGCTTCATGCCGGCGACGCGTTCGGCTCGCTGTACGCCATCTTCGGTGGATCGTTCAAGGGGCGTGCCGCCGACGGCAGCGGGCGCGAGCAGGTCACCGGCTTCTTCATGAAGAGCGAGCTGCTCGGCCTGGACGGCATCGGCTCCGGCACGCACCATGTCTCGGCGCTTGCCCTCGAAGAGAGCATCGTCTGCGCGATGCCCTACCGCCTCATCGAGGAAATCGGGCGCGAGCTGCCCGCGTTGCAGCGCGGGCTGCACGCCGCGCTGTCGCGGGAAATCGTGCGCGAGCAGGGCATGATGCTGGTCCTCGGCGCCTTGCGCGCCGAAGAGCGCCTTGCGGCGTTCCTGCTCAACCTCTCCCGGCGCTTCAGGCGGCTCGGCTATTCGGGCAGCGAGTACTGCCTGCGCATGACGCGCGAGGATATCGGCAGCTATCTCGGCCTGACCACGGAAACGGTGAGCCGGCTGTTCACGGGCCTGCACAGGGCGGGCGTGCTGGACGTGCGGCAGCGGCACCTGCGGCTGCTCGAACCGGACAGGCTGGAGAGGCTGGCGCGCGGCGTGTCGCTGGCGGACGGCGCGCCGCAGCTCACGCCGGACTTGCGCGGCCTCGAAGGCGTGCGACCCGATGCGGGGCCGGGTTGACGCAAATCAAGCCTTGGCGAGTCCGGCCGAGCATACTTGATGCGTGCACACGAACGAAAGGAACCCTCATGGCACGCAAGCGAAACTCCCCCGCGAAGAAGCACAAGACCGCCAGCCGGCTCAACCTGCGCAAGGAAGTGCGCGCCGTGGGCAAGCAGCTCGACTGGCTGATGGCCGAGGCGCGCAAGGCGGAGAAGACCGCGCGCGCGAGCGCGGTGCGCGAGCTGCACGTGCTCAAGCGCAAGCAGGCGGCGGCGAACCGGGCGCTGGCGAAGCTCGGGCGCCAGAGCGCCGCGGCAAGCGCGCCGCTCGTCGCCGGCCTGCAGAAGGCCTGGCACGACGTGGAGCTCGCCGTGCGCCAGGCCAACCGGCGCTTCCGCGAGACGTCCTGAGGACGGCTTCAGGCGCTCGCCTTGAGCTCGCGGTGCAGCACCTTGCCGAGCGGCGACTTGGGCAGGGCGTCCCGGAACTCGATGCGTGACGGCCGCTTGTAGGGCGCGAGACGCTCGGCGCAGTGCGCGGCGAGCGCCTCCGCGCTGAGCGCGGGATCGCGCTTGACGACGAACAGCGCCACGGTTTCGCCGCTGCGCGGGTGCGGCACGCCCACCGCGCCGGCGTCCTTCACGCCGGGGTGCGCGAGCGCCACGGCCTCGATCTCGCTCGGAAAGGCCTTGAAGCCCGAGACCACGATCACGTCCTTCAGCCGGTCGACGAACTCGACGTAGCCGTGCTCGTCGAAGCGCCCGAGGTCGCCCGTGCGCAGCCACCCTTCGGGGAAGAACGCCTGCGCGGTGGCCTCGGGCGCGTTCCAGTAACCGCGCGTCACCTGCGGCCCGCGCACGCAGATCTCGCCCGCTTCGCCCGCGGGGCGCGCGGCGCCGCGCTCGTCGCGGATCGTCACCTCGGTCTCGGGCAGCGGCGCGCCGAGCCTGCCGCTGAACTCGCGCGCATCGATGGGATTGGCGCACACGTTCGGCGAAGCTTCAGTGAGGCCGTAACCCTCGACCAGCGGCGCGCCGGTGGCGTGCTGCCAGCGCTCGGCCACGGCGCGCTGCACCGCCATGCCGCCCGCGACCGAGATCTTCAGCGCGCCGCGGTTGGCCCGGCACACGGCGTCGAAGCCGGGCGCATCGAGCAGCGCTGCGTACAGCGTGTTCACGCCCGTGATGCCGCTGAAGCGGTGGCGCTTCAGCTCGCCGATGAAGGCGGGCAGGTCGCGCGGATTGACGATCAGCAGGTTGGCACCGCCCAGCCGGAAGAAGAGCAGCAGGTTCGCGGTGAGCGCGAACACGTGATAGAGCGGCAGCGCCGTGACCACCGTCTCCGCGCCCTCCTTGAGCGCGCCGCCGACCCAGGCCACGGTCTGGCGCATGTTCGCCGCCATGTTGGCGTGCGTGAGCACCACGCCCTTCGGCGGCCCGGTGGTCCCGCCCGTGTACTGCAGGAACGCGACGTCCTCCGGGCGTACCTCGGTCTCGGGCAGCGCGCCGCCAGGCGCGAGCGCGCGCCGGAATGCGATGGCCCCGGCAATGCGCCAGGCGGGCACCATGCGCTTGACGTGCTTCACGGCGAGATTGACCAGCCAGCGCTTGGGGGCGGGGAAGCAGTCGCCCAGCTGAGTGGTGATCACGTGCCGCACGCGCGTGCCGGCGAGCGCGTGCTGCGCCGTGTGCGCGAAGTTCTCGAGGACGACGAGCGCGGTAGCGCCGGAGTCCTCGAGCTGATAGCGCAGTTCCGGCGCGGTGTAGAGCGGGTTCACGTTCACCACCGCGAGCCCGGCGCGCAGCGCGCCGATGAGCGCGACCGGATACTGCAGCAGGTTCGGCAGCATGATCGCGATGCGCTCGCCGGGCGCGAGGCCGAGATCGCGGCGCAGGAACGCGCCGAAGGCGGCCGAGCGGCGCTCCACCTCGCCGTAGGTGAGCGTGACGCCCATGCTGATGAAGGCGGGACGCTCGCGCCAGCGCGCGCAGCTCGCCTCGAACAGCGCCTTCAGCGTCTCAGGCGGGTGCGCTGTGCCGGCCATGGCGCGCAAGCATTGCGACCACCTCGTCGTCCTCGACCTGCTCGAACTGGCGGTAGAACTGGCCCACGGCCATGAATTCTGCGGGCGTCTCCAGGCACACGAGCTCGTCGGCGTGGGGGCGGATGCTCTCGAGGTT
>JAOUGZ010000263.1 GCA_029865405.1 Betaproteobacteria bacterium | reverse complement strand
CCGCGCGGGGCCGCTGCGCCCAGGGACACGCCATGACGGCGCGGCGCTTCGCGCTCTACGCCGGGATCGGCATCGCGATCTACCTGGCGACGCTGGCGGTGACGATTCCTGCGCCATGGGCGGGCAGCGCTCTTGAGCGGATTTCAGGACAGAGGCTCCAGCTGCGCGAGCCGGCGGGCAGCCTCTGGGCCGGAAGCGGGCGCCTGTATGCCAGCCCGCGCGCCGGACCGCTGCGCGAGCTTGGCGTACTGCGGTGGCGCACGTCCTGGGCCGGTATTCTCGGCGCCCGGCTGGCCGTCGATGTCACGTTGGGCACTGCCAAGCCTGCCGTGGTGCTGCTCTCGCCCGGTGGGGCGGCCATTCGCGGTGTCGACCTTATGCTGCCCGCAAGGATCATCGCCAGCTTCGTGCCGGAATTCGACAGCTTCGGCCCCGGCGGCCAGTTGCGGCTCCGGTCAGACGACATGCGGTTCGATCGCGATTCGATCCTCGGCCTCGCGGAACTGGAGTGGCGCGACGTGCAGCTGGCGCGCATGCCCGGGATCGGCCTTGGGTCCCACGTGGTGCGCCTGCGCGGCGCCGGCGGCAAGGTGAACATCGAGCTTGCGACGATCGACGGACCGCTGCGACTGAGCGGCAGCGGCACCTGGACGCGCAGCGCGGGGCTTTCGCTGTCGGGAGCGGCCGAGCACGACGCGCAATCGGCCCCTGCGTTCGCCGCCTTCCTCACCGGGATGTGCCCGCGATACCGGGGCAACCGCTGCACGTTCCAGATCAGGCAATAGTCCCGCGGCGCTTCGCGGTCCCGCTGGGGTGGTGCCGGCTGACGGAATCGAACCGCCGACCAACGGTTTACAAAACCGCTGCTCTACCAGCTGAGCTAAGCCGGCCCTGGGCGAATTCTAGCCCCGGCGGCCGGACGGGGTCTCGCCCTACTTGATGCGGTACACGCGGCCGCGCTTCTTGCCGCGCGTGGGCGAGCCGCGCCTCAACTTGGTGCCGAAGTTGAAGCTGTTGTCCCCGGCCGCCTTGGCCGCCTCGCGCATGCGCTTCTCGGCGAGGGTTTCGTTGGCTCTCGCGGCGCCGTACTTGCGTTTCATGTTCGCTCCAGAGGTTCCAAAATGTTCATTTCACGCGTCGCAGCGTCGGCTTGCCGCCGCCGGGCTTCTTCGGCGGCCCGTTCGAGGCCGCGGGCGCCGGCAGTGAGGCCGGCGCATCGCGCGGCGCCACCGGCCCGCCCTCCCCCACCGACTGCGTGGCGGGCTTGGCGGCGTCGACGTCGAAGGTCATGCCGTGGCCGGTCTCGCGTGCGTACACGGCGTAGACGTTGGCCACCGGCACCGAGATCTGCCGCGCCACGCCCGCAAAGCGCGCCGAGAACTCGATGAGCTCGTTGCCCATCTGCAGCTTGTGCACCGCCGAGGGCGACACGTTGAGCGTGACTTCGCCGTTCTTCACGTATTCCGAGGGCACCTGGGTCTTCGAGTCCACCTTCACCGCGACGTGCGGCGTGTAGCCGTTGTCCACGCACCACTCGTAGAGCGCGCGCAGCAGGTACGGCTTGGTGGCGATCTCGTTCACTTGCGCATTACCTTTTCCGAAGGGGTCAGCGCCTCGATGAAGGCCGGGCGCGAGAAGATGCGCTCGGCGTACTTCATCAGCGGCGCCGCGGGCTTGCCGAGCTTGATGCCATAGTGGTCCAGGCGCCACAGGAGCGGCGCCACGGCGACGTCGAGCATGGTGAAGTCGTCGCCCAGCATGTGCTTGGTCTTGGTGAACACGGGCGAGAGCTCGATCAGGCGCTCGGTGACCTGCTGGCGCGCCTTCTCGACCTGCTTTTCCTTGCCCGAGTCGAGCGCCTCGATCTGGCTGAAGAGCTCGGCCTCCATGTTGTAGAGCATGAGGCGCGCGCGCGCGCGCATCACCGGGTCGGCGGGCATGAGCTGCGGGTGCGGAAAGCGCTCGTCGATGTACTCGTTGATGATGTTCGACTCGTACAGGATGAGGTCGCGCTCCACCAGCACCGGCAGCCGGTTGTACGGGTTCATCACCGCCAGGTCCTCGGGCTTGTTGAACATGTCCACGTCGATGACCTGGAAGTCCATGCCCTTCTCGTACAGCACGAAGCGGCAGCGGTGGCTGAAGGGGCACGTGGTGCCGGAATACAGTTGCATCATGAGGCGGGAGTCCTGATGAAAAGGCCGGGCGCAAGGGCGCGCCCGGCCACGGGGTCGGCCATGGGGCGGGCTAGCGGATGTCCTTCCAGAAAGCCTTCTTCATCGCGTAGGCGAACACGAACACCACGCCGAGCACGAAGAGCACGACGATGCCGATGCTCTTGCGCGACTGCGCCGCCGGCTCGCCGAGGTAGACGAGGAAGTTCACCAGGTCGCGCACCGTGCGGTCGTACTGCACGGTGCCCTGCTCGGCCTGCAGCTTCCACAGCACGTGCGGCATGGCGACGCTGGGAAAGACCTTGTTGTTCCAGCCGCTCGGGGTCCTGTCGTCGCGGTAGAACGTGCGCAGGTAGGTATACAGCCAGTCGGCGCCGCGCGAGCGCGCGATCACCGACAGGTCGGGCGGCGGCACGCCGAACCAGGCCTTGCCGTCCTTGACCGACATCGCCACCTTCATGGTCTCGCCGACCTTGTCGGCGGTGAACATCAGGTGATCGCGGATCTGCCCCTCGGTGACGCCGAGGTCCTTGAGGCGGTTGTAGCGCATGTACTGCGCCCCGTGGCAGTTGAGGCAGTAGTTGACGAAGATGCGCGCGCCCGATTGCAGGCTGACGAGGTCGCGCGGCTCGATCGGCGCGCGGTCCAGCGGATGGCCGGCTTCGGCGGCAAGGAGCGTCGCGGGCGCCCACAGCAGGGCAACCAGGAGTGTCTTCACGTGTGCGGCCCTCACATCGTCACCCGATCGGGAACCGGCCTGACCTTGTCCTTCGCCGTGTACCAGGGCATGAGGATGAAGAAGGCGAAGTAGAGCAGCGTGCACAGGCGCGCCACCCAGGTGGCGCGGTCCTTGGTGTCGAGGAAGAAGGCATCGAAGCCGAACTGCCCCCACACCGTCGTCGGCTTCACCCCCAGGTAGCCCAGCACGAGGAATGCGACCACGAACGCCACCAGCGCGCTCTTGTAGTACACGCCGCGGTAGCGGATCGACTTCACCGGCGAGCGGTCGAGCCAGGGCAGCAGGAACAGGATCATCACCGCGACGCCCATCGCCAGCACGCCGGGAAACTGCGACGTGAACACCGGCGGCACCGCGCGCAGGATGGAGTAGTAGGGCGTGAAGTACCACAGCGGCGCGATGTGCTCCGGCGTCTTCAGCGGATCGGCCGGGATGAAGTTGTTGTGCTCGAGGAAGTAGCCACCCATCTCCGGCATGAAGAACATGACGACGCAGAAGATGGCGAGGAACACCACCGCGCCGACGGTGTCCTTCACCGTGTAGTAGGGATGGAACGGGATGCCGTCCACCGGCCGGCCGCGCGCGTCCTTGTTCTTCTTGATCTCGATGCCGTCGGGATTGTTCGAGCCGACGTCGTGCAGCGCGAGGATGTGCGCCACCACCAGGCCAAGCAGCACCAGCGGCAGCGCGATCACGTGCAGGGCGAAAAAGCGGTTCAGCGTCG
Organism: Betaproteobacteria bacterium; assembly: GCA_029865405.1. Next base: position 1,231 of record JAOUGZ010000263.1, on the reverse strand, counting down.
CGTCCGACACCACGAAGTCGCCGCGGATCCAGAGCGCGAGGTCGGGCCCGATGTAGGGCACCACCGCGAACAGGTTGACGATCACCTGCGCGCCCCAGTAGGACATCTGGCCCCAGGGCAGGAGGTAACCGAGGAACGCTTCGGCCATCAGCGCGAGGTAGATGAGCACGCCGAAGATCCAGATCAGCTCGCGCGGCTCCTTGTAGGAGCCGTAGAGCAGCGCGCGGAACATGTGCAGGTAGACGACGACGAAGAACGCCGAGCCGCCGGTGGAGTGGATGTAGCGCAGGATCCAGCCGCCGGGCACGTCGCGCATGATGTACTCGACCGAGCCGAAGGCGAGCGCGGCGTCGGGCTTGTAGTTCATGGTGAGGAAGATGCCGGACACGATCTGGATCACCAGCACCAGCATCGACAGCACGCCGAAGTAGTACCAGAAGTTGAAGTTCTTCGGCGCGTAGTACTCGGCGGCGTGCTTGCGCCACTCCTCCGCCACGCTGGGCATGCGCGCGTCGAACCATTCCCACAGCGCCATCAGCCGGGACGACATCGCCTAGGCCCCTTTCTTGTCTTCGCCGATCAGCAGCGTGCTGTCGGAGAGGAAGGTGTACGGCGGCACCGTCAGGTTGGTCGGCGCCGGCGCGCCGCGGAACACGCGCCCCGCCATGTCGAACTTCGAGCCGTGGCAGGCGCAGTAAAAGCCGCCCGCCCAGTCGCCGCCCATCTCCGCCTTGGCGTCGGCGGTCTTCATCTGCGGGGAGCAGCCGAGGTGCGTGCACACGCCTTCCATCACCATCACGTCGGGCTTCAGGGAGCGGTACTCGTTCGCCGCGTATTCGGGCTGCAGCGAGGACTTGGAGGCCGGATCGGTGAGCTTGGCGACCGCCGTCTTCAGGGATTCCAGCATGCTCGTCGTGCGCCGGATCACCCACACCGGTTTGCCGCGCCACTCGACGACCTTGAGCTCGCCGGGCGCGATCCCTGAAATGTCCACTTCGACCGGCGCGCCGCCCGCTTTCGCGCGCTCGGACGGCATCATGCTGGCGATGAAGGGAATGGCGGCGCCGACGGATGCGGCGCCGCCGACCACCGAGGTCGCCACCACGAGGTTGCGCCGCGTCTTGTCGACTTTCTGATCGTCGTTCATGAAGTTGATTCGAGGCCGGAAGAGGTGGGAGAGTGCGAAAGACGCGCCATTTTATCGAGCGAGCCCGACAATGTCCACGATTTG
>JAOUGZ010000262.1 GCA_029865405.1 Betaproteobacteria bacterium | reverse complement strand
TTCATGCGGATCTGGTTGATGAAGATGACCAGCGTGTTGGTGCGCTTGATGTTGCCGGTGAGCTTGCGGAGCGCCTGGCTCATCAGGCGCGCCTGCAGGCCCATCTGCGGCTCGCCCATCTCGCCCTCGATCTCGGCCTTGGGGGTAAGCGCGGCGACCGAATCGATCACGATCACGTCCACCGCGCCGGAGCGCACCAGCATGTCGGCGATCTCGAGCGCCTGCTCGCCGGTGTCGGGCTGCGAGATCAGCAGGTCCTCGGTCTTGACGCCGAGCTTGGCGGCGTAGGCGATGTCGAGCGCGTTTTCCGCATCGATGAAGGCCGCGGTGCCGCCGATTTTCTGCATCTCGGCGATGACCTGCAGCGTGAGCGTGGTCTTGCCGGACGATTCCGGCCCGTAGATCTCCACCACCCGGCCGCGCGGCAGACCGCCGACGCCCAGCGCCAGGTCCAGGCCGAGGGACCCGGTGGACACGACGTCGATGTCCTTGATGGCGGCGTCGTCCATCTTCATGATGGAGCCCTTGCCGTACTGCTTCTCGATCTGCGACAGCGCCGCGGCCAGCGCCTTGGATTTGTTCTCGTCCACGTTGTACCTCTTGTTCTGGCTGTCGGCTTCTGCGGCAGGCTGCCCTGGAACCAGGACCCCTGGACCGACACCGGATACTGTATAAACGTCCATGTATTCTAATCGTTGACCGACCGCTGTCAACGCGGCGGTGGTAGATTCGCCTTTCCTGAATCAGAACAATCTCTTGGAGGAAGCCATGGCGAAAGTCGCTTTTCTCGGCCTGGGCGTGATGGGCTACCCGATGGCGGGGCATCTGAAGAAAAAGGGCGGCCACGACGTCACCGTCTACAACCGATCAGCCGCCAAGGCGCAGGCCTGGGCGAAGGAGTACGGCGGCAAGTCCGCGGCCACCCCCAAGGAGGCCGCCCAGGGCTGCGACTTCGCCATGATGTGCGTCGGCAACGACGACGACGTGCGCGCGGTGGCCTACGGCGAGAGCGGCGCGCTGGCCGGGCTGAAGAAGGGCACCATCCTGGTCGACCACACCACGGCTTCGGCCGTGGTGGCGCGCGAGTTGCACGGCAAGTGCAAGGAAAAAGGCGTCGGCTTCGTCGACGCGCCCGTCTCGGGCGGCCAGGCGGGCGCGGTCAACGGGCAGCTGGGCATCATGTGCGGCGGCGAGCAGGCCGACTTCGACAAGGCGAAGCCGGTGATCGACGTTTACGCCAAGATGGCGGCCCTCATCGGCGCGCCCGGGGCGGGCCAGCTCACCAAGATGGTGAACCAGGTCGCCATCGTCGGCCTGCTGCAGGGCCTGGCGGAAGCGCTCAACTTCGGCAAGAACGCGGGGCTCGACATGGAGAAGGTCGTCGCCGTCATCTCCAAGGGCGCGGCGCAGTCCTGGCAGCTCGAGAACCGCTGGAAGACCATGGTGGAAGGCAAGTTCGAGGGCTTCGGCTTCGCCAGCGACTGGATGAGGAAGGACCTGAACATCGCGCTGGCGGAGGCGAAGAAGAACGGCTCCTACATGCCGGGCACCGCGCTCATCGAGCAGTACTTCGGCCGCATCAGCACCGCCGGCCACGGGCGCTGGGACAATACCGCGCTGATGGACCTGCTGAAGAAGAGCTAGGCGCGCAGCCAGCCCTTGGCGCGCGGATGCTCGAGCGCCGCGGGGTCGACCACGAACTGGGGCTTGCGGCCCGCATGCACGGCGAGCACGGCGCCGACCGCGGTGCGCGCGATGTTGCCGAAGAGCTCGTCGGTCCAGCACAACGAATGCGGCGTGACGATGACGTTGTCGAGCTCGAGAATCGGATTCGACGCCGGCGTCGGCTCCTCCTCGAACACGTCGAGCCCGGCGCCCGCGATCCTCTTCGCTGACAGCACCTCGTACAGCGCCTTCTCGTCCACCACCGGCCCGCGCGCGACGTTGATCAGGTAGGCCGTGGGCTTCATGCGTGCCAGCTGATTCGCGTTCACGATGTGCCGCGTCTCTTCGTTCAGCAGCGCCGTGACGACGACGAAATCGGCTTCGGCCATCAGCGTCTCGAGCGGCACCCTTTTCGCGCCGATGTAATTGAGCTCGAGATCCTCGGCGTACGGATCCGCCGCGAGGAGCTGCAGGTCGAATACCTTCGCCATGCGCAGCAATTCCTTGCCGATGCGCCCCGCGCCCACCACGCCGAGCGTGCGACCGGTGAGCCCCATGCCCATGTGCTCGACGCGCTCGTTCCAGCGCCCCGCGCGCGTGATGCGATCCTTGGCGAAGAGGCGTTGCGCCAGCGCGAGGACGAAGGTGAGCGCCATGGTCGCCACCGGGCGTGGCACCGCGTTCGGCGTGTTGCAGACCAGCACCCCGGACTTGCTCATCGCCGGCACGTCGACGCTGTCGTAGCCCACGCCGTGGCGCGAGACGACCTTCAGGCGCAGCTCCTTGCCCGCTACCGCCGCCGCCGGCACCTTGGGAGAATTGACGTAGAGCGCGTCGTATTTCGCCGCGTGCTCGGCGCTGATCTCGCGGATGCCCTTGGGCAGCCATTCCCACTCGAGGCCTTTCGCGGCATCGAGCGCCTGCAGCGGCTCGCGGCCGAACACGGGCTCGCCCTTCGCGTCGAGGATATCGCTGGTGACGCCGACCTTGAAGCTCACCGGCGCATCCCGTCGAGCATCACGCGCGTCGCTTCCTGCAGCATCCCCTGGTCGGTGCCGGTCGCGAGCATGCGGAAACCGTGCTTCAGGTATTGCCTGCCGAGCTCGGCGCTCGCCGCCATGTAGCCCGCGGCCTTGCCGTGCTTGCTGGCGGCGCCGACGATCTTCTTGATCGCGTCCTGGAACACCGGGCTCTCGAACTGGCCCGGGATGCCGAGGAAGTTCGAAAGATCGAAATGCCCGAGCCAGAGCGCATCCACGCCCGGCACCGCGGCGATGGCGTCGACGTTCTCGAGGCCCTGCTTCGTCTCGATCATGGCGATGACCAGCGTGCGCTCGTGGATCATCTTCATCTTGTCGACGACGTCGCCGCCCTCGTAGTCGTCGTGCGCGAAGCCGAACGCCGCGCCGCGGCGGCCGCCCGCGGGCGGATAGCGCGTGCAGGAGACGATGAATTCCGCCTGCTGCGCCGTGTCGACCAGCGGCACCATCACGCCGAGCGCGCCGCCATCCAGCGCACGGGCGATGAAGTCGTACTCCGTTCCCGGCACGCGTACGACCGGCACCACGCCAAGCGCGCGGCACAGCGCGAACTGGGGCTTCAGCGTCTCGTACGAAACGCCCGTGTGCTCCATGCAGTACAGGGCGAACTCGGCGCCGGCGTTCTTCAGCAGCCTCGGCATGCCGGGGGTGAAGAACTCGAAGATCATCGAGCCGAAGGCGGTGCCGCCGGCAGCGAGCGTCTTCTTCACTGCGTTCTCGCGCATCGCGCGATTATAGGGTCGCGGCAAGCCTGACTGGAATCCTCCTTGGCCCGAACGGCTTGCCGAACTTCCTGTATCGCCCCGGCAGCTGCGCGCCGCACGACAGGCACGCCCCGTGCTCCGAGAGCCGGTAAAGGTTGATGCGGTACCAGTCGCGCACGATCACCGCCTCGCCGCACGACGGGCAGGACGTCGTCCCGCCCGAGGCATCGTGCACGTTGCCGGTGTAGACGTAGCGCAGCCCCGCGCGCAGCGCGATGTCCCGCGCGCGCGTCAGCGTCGCCGGCGGCGTCGCGGGGACGTCAGTCATCTTCCAGTCGGGATGGAACGCCGTGAAGTGCAGCGGCACGTCGGGCCCGAGGTTCTCGAAGATCCACTTCGACTCGGCCGCGAGCTCCTCGTCCGAATCGTTCTTGCCCGGGATGAGCAGCGTCGTGATCTCGGTCCAGACCTCGGTCTGCTTCACCAGGTACACCAGCGTATCGAGCACCGGCTGCAGGTGAGCGCCGCACAGCTTGAAGTAGAAGTCCTCGGTGAACGCCTTCAGGTCGACGTTCGCCGCGTCCATCTTCGCGTAGAACTCGCGACGCGGCTCGGCGTGGATGTAGCCCGCCGTCACCGCCACGTTCTTCACGCCCTTCTCGCGGCACGCGTCGGCGATGTCCATCGCATACTCGGCGAAGATCACCGGGTCGTTGTAGGTGTAGGCCACCGAAGCGCAGCCGAGATCCTGCGCCGCCTTCGCAATCGTCTCGGGCGACGCGGCGTCCTGCAGCCGGTCGAGCTCGCGACTCTTGGAGATGTCCCAGTTCTGGCAGAACTTGCAGGCGAGGTTGCAGCCCGCGGTGCCGAAGGAGAGCACCGACGTGCCGGGATAGAACTGGTTCAGGGGCTTCTTCTCGATCGGGTCTACGCAAAACCCTGACGAGCGGCCGTAGGTGGTGAGCACCATGCGTCCGCCTTCCATCTTGCGCACGAAGCACAGGCCGCGCTGGCCCTCGTGCAGGCGGCAGTCGCGCGGGCACAGGTCGCACTGGATGCGGCCATCTTCCAGCGCATGCCACCAACGGCCGGGTACTGACGTTTCTAGTGCGGGGCGGGCTGCGTCCACTTGACCACCCGATAGCGCCAGAGCCTGCAGCGCGCAAGACGGGCATCCGATGGGATGCCGACTTTGCGCATGAGTTCCGTCAGAAAGGCGCGCGTCTCGGGCAAACCCTCCCAGACCTGGGGCAGGAAGGTGCCGCGCCGGCCCTCGTATTCCAGGATCACGCCGTCCTCGCCGGGCCGCAGCTGCGCCAGGAGCTCGGCCTCGTCGGCGAACTGCAGAGGCTTGGGCGAGGACAGCACCGACACCTCCAGCGCGCAGCGCACCCACTCCGCGGCCGCGAGCGGCGAAAAGCGCGGATCGCGCAGCGCCGCGCCCACCGCGTTCTCGGCCAC
>JAOUGZ010000261.1 GCA_029865405.1 Betaproteobacteria bacterium | reverse complement strand
CCTCGACGCGCTCGCGCAGCGCCTCCTCCACCGCGGCGCCCTCCGGGGCGCCCGCGGGCAGCGGCCGGCCCCACAGGCGCAGCGCCACGTGCGGCACGGAAAAATCCTCGCGCAGGTGGAACTGCAGCGCCTGCGCCGCAGCGGCGAAATCGCGCGCGCCCAGAAGCCCCGTGGCGAGCCGGTGCACCTTCTCGCTGATGGCGTCGTTGTCCTCGCCGTACTTCAGCAGCTCGCCGAGCTTCGCCTCGAGCACCTTGACGCGGTCGCGCAGCGACAGGATCTGGCGCTCCGAGAGCGGGATGGCGCGCCCGCCGTACGGGTGCGGCACGTAGATCGACTCGAGCAGCTCCGGGTGCTGGTCGAAGAACTGCGGGTGGCTGCGGAAAAACTGCGCGACTTCTTCTGCGGTCATGAGGCGGGTCGCCCTTGTCGTTCTAGAGTTCGATGGATCCTTCGAACACCGCCTGCGCGGGGCCCTTCATGCAGACGGGATTGTCGCCGCCCGCCCAAGCGATGGTCAACGCTCCGCCGCGCGTGTCGACGCGCACCGGCGAATCGACGAGGCCGCGCGCGATGCCCGCCACCGCGGCGGCGCAGGCGCCGGTGCCGCAGGCGAGCGTCTCGCCCGCGCCGCGCTCCCAGACGCGAAGCCGCAGCGCGTGCCGGTCCAGCACCTGCATGTAGCCGGCGTTCACGCGCTGCGGAAAGCGCGGATGGTGCTCGATGAGCGGCCCCTGCACCGCGACCGGGGCGGCGTCGACGTCGGCGACGAGCTGCACGGCGTGCGGGTTGCCGAGCGACAGGATCGCCAGCTCGACGCGCGCGCCGCCCACCTCCAGCGGCTGCACCAGCGGCGACTCGCGCTGCGCCCGCCCCATGTCGACGCTCACCTCGCCGTCGTCTTCCAGGCGCGGGACGATGATCCCGGCGGGCGTCTCCACGCGGATCTCCCTCTTTTTCGTCAGGCCCCGGGCGTGCACGAACTTCACGAAGCAGCGCGCGCCGTTGCCGCACTGCTCCACCTCGCCGCCGTCGGCGTTGAAGATGCGGTAGCCGAAATCGTTGCCGGGCGCGCGCGCCGGCTCCACCACCAGCACCTGGTCGCAGCCGACGCCGAAATGCCGGTCGGCGAGGCGCCGCAGCTGCTCGCGCGAGAGCGCAAAGGGCGCGCGCGTGCAATCGAGCACGACGAAGTCGTTGCCCGCGCCCTGCATCTTCGTGAAAGCGGTCAGAGGCAAGCGCGCAGCGCCCCGCACACGTGGCGAATCTGCGCGTCGGTGAGCTGCGGGTAGATGGGCAGCGACAGCACTTCGTGCGCCGCTGCCTCGGATTCGGGCAGCTGCAGGCCGCCGAATTCCTTCTCGTACACCGGCTGGCGGTGCAGCGGGATCGGGTAGTAGACGCCGCTCGCCACGCCGGCCTCGGTGAGCGCCTTGCGCACGGCGTCGCGGTTCTGCACGCGCACCGTGAACTGGTGGTAGACGTGCGCGCCGCGGCCATGCGCGGCGGGCAGCTGGAGCTTCGCGCCGGCGAGGAGCTCGCGGTAGCGCGCGGCATGCTCTTGCCGCGCGGCGGTGAAGCGCGCGAGGTGCGGCAGCTTGGCGCGCAGGACGGCCGCCTGCAGCTCGTCGAGGCGGCTGTTGTAGCCGATCTCCTCGTGCAGATAGGTCTGCCGGCTGCCGTGGTGGCGCAGCATCCGCAGGCGCACGTCATGGCGCGCCTCGCGCGTCGTGACCAGGCCCGCGTCGCCGTAGGCGCCGAGGTTCTTGGTCGGGTAGAAGGAAAAGCAGCCGAAATCGCCCCAGGCGCCGGCCTGCCGGCCCTCCCAGTCGGCGGCGATCGCCTGCGCGGCGTCCTCGACGAGGACGAGGCCGCGCCGCGCGCACAGCTCGGCGATCGCCGGCATCTCGGCGCACTGGCCGAAAAGATGCACCACGATCACCGCGCGCGTGCCCGGCGTGAGGGCGCGCTCCAGAGTCCCGGCGGTGAGGTTGAAGCTCGCCGGGTCGATGTCGGCGAACACCGGCGTCGCGCCGACGTAGGCGATCGCCTCCGCCGTGGCGATGAAGGTGAAGGCGGGCGTCACCACCTCGTCGCCCGGCCCCACGCCCGCGGCGCGCAGCGCGAGGTGCAGCGCGTCGGTGCCCGAATTGCAGGCCACCGCGTGCGGCACGCCGGCGAGCGCCGCGATCTCCTTTTCCAGCGCCGCGCCTTCGGGGCCGAGGATGAAGTGCCCGGAGGCGAGCACCCGCTCGATCGCCGCGGCGATGTCGGACCCGATCTCGGCCCACTCCGCGGCAAGGTCGAGCATCGGCACTTTCATGCCTGCACCGCCCGGAAGCGCTCGAGCCGCGCGCGCACCAGCCGCCCGACTTCCAGCGCCAGCGCCAGCGCGCGGCGCCCGTCCTCGCCGGCGACGAGCGGCGGCCGGCCGCCGCGCACGGCGTCGGCGAAATTCGCGATCTCGGCGCGCAGCTCGTCGCGGTCCTCGTAGGCCGATTCGTCCTCGCCGATGCCGCCCTTCTCCGCGTCGCGGCGCACGATGCGCAGCTTGCCCGCCTGCAGGTCGGCCGAGGCGTAGCGGTCGTGCTGGAAGACGCGCAGCTTTCTCACCGGCTGCTGGCTCACGCGGCTCGCCGAGAGGTTGGCGACGCAGCCGTCGGCGAACTCCAGGCGCACGTTGGCGATGTCGATGGAGTCGGTGAGCACCTGAAAGCCGCAGGCCGAGACGCTCGCCACCTCGCTCTTCGCCTTCATGGCGAGCACGAGGTCGAGGTCGTGGATCATGAGATCGAGCACCACGTCGACGTCGATGCCCCGTTGCTTGAAGCCCGAGAGCCGCTCGCAGTCGATGAACAGGGGCTGGTCCAGCGCCGCGGCGAGCGCGCGGAACGCCGGGTTGAAGCGCTGCAGGTGCCCCACCGCGAGGAGCGCGCGGTGCTTGTTCGCCGCGGCGATCATCGCGTCGGCCTGCGCGAGCGTGGTGGCGATGGGCTTCTCCACCAGCACGTGCACGCCGGCCTCGAGGAACGGCAGGGCCGTGGCGTGGTGCTGCTCGGTGGGCACCGCGATCGACACGAGGTCCACGGCGCCCGCGAGCGCATGCGCGTCGCCGAGCGCCCTGCAGCCGTGCTTCGCGGCGATGGCCTGCGCGCGCGCGAGGTCGCGGTCCACCACCGCCACCAGCTCGACGCCGGGCGCGCCGGCGAGCTTCTCGGCGTGGAACTGGCCGAGGTAGCCCACCCCGACGACCGCCGCGCGCAGGTTCTTCTTCGTCACGACCGCATTCTAGTCAGTAGAAGCGCGCCTCGCCCGGCGGGCGCGTCTTGAAGCGCTTGTGCATCCACAGATACTGCTCCGGCATTTCGAGCGCCACGGTCTCGATGTACGCGTTCATGCGCCGCGTGTCGGCTTCGACGTCCTCGGTGGGAAAGTCGGCCCACGGCGGCTCGATCGTCACCACGTAGCCCGCGCTCCCGGGCAGCATGCGCGTCACGCAGGGCAGCACGCGGGCGCCCGCGAGCTTCGCGATGCGCGACAGGCCCGGCACGGTGGCCGCGGGCACGCCGAAGAACGGCACGAAGACCGCGTCCTTCGGCCCGTGGTCCAGGTCCGGGAGATAGTAGAACGGGCGCTTGTCGCGCCGCATCGCCTGGATCGCGGCGCGCACGCCCTCCTGGCGCGAGACCATGCGCTGGTCGCCAAAGCGCGTGCGCCCGTGCGCGAGCAGCCGCGTGAAGCGCGGGTCCTTCTGGCGCGAGAACATGGCGACGATGTCGACTTCGCTCGTGATGCGCGTGCCGCCCGCATCCAGGCCCACGAAGTGCGGCACGAAGAGGATCGCCGGCGCCTCGCCCAGCGCCTTCAGGTGCTCCAGGCCCTCGATGCGGATCAGGCGCTCGAGCCGCGCGCGCGGCGCCCACCACAAGAGACCCCGCTCGACGAAGCTCCTCGTGAAGGCGCGAAAGTGCGCGCGCGCCAGGCGCTCGCGCGCCGCCGGGTCCATGTGCGGAAAGCATTTCGCGAGGTTCACGCGCGTCACGTGCCGGCGCTCGGGGATCAGCCAGTAGAGGAGCGAGCCCAGGCCGTTGCCGATCGCCGCCTGGAGCCCGAGCGGCAGGAAGTGGATCAGCCACATGAGGAAGAATACGACGCGGCTCACGGCGCCGGCGCGCCCGGCGGGCGCTTGTAGCGGTTGTAGGCCCAGAGGTACTGCGCGGGGTGCGCGCGGATCGCCTCTTCCAGCGCGCGGTTCACGCGCCGCGCCGGGGATTCGCCCGCGCGCGCCGCGGCGAGCGGCGTGACCGAGACCTCAAAGCCCGCGCCGCGCGGCAGGCGCCGCCCCATGACGAGGAACGTGGCGACGTCGGCGCGCGCGGCGAGCTTGCCCGCGAGCGTCATGGTGTAGGCGGGCCGGCCGAAGAACTCCGCCCATTCGCCCTCGCCCTCGGCCGGCACCTGGTCCGGGAGGATGCCCACCGCCTCGCGGCGCTTCAGCGCCGCGAGGAGCTGGCGCACGCCGCCGAGCGTCGCCGCGGCGAGCGCGACGTTGCCGCGCGCGCGCCCGGCCTGCATCATGCGCTCGAGGCCCTCGTTCCTCGCCGGGCGGTAAAGGGCGGTGAGCCGGCCGGCCTCGGCCACCACGTGCGCCGTGATCTCGAAGCAGCCGAAGTGCGGCGTGAGAAAAAGCACGCCCTTGCCGGCGGCGCGCGCCGCGGCAGCCGCCTCCAGCCCCTCGACGCGGCGCACCAGCGCCATGATCTCCTCGCGCGGGCGCAGCCAGAGCTTGGGCGCTTCGGCCACCATGCGCCCGGCTTCGGCGATCGCCGCGCGGCGCGTCGCGCCGTCCGTGTAGCCGGCCTGGGCGAGGTGGGC
>JAOUGZ010000260.1 GCA_029865405.1 Betaproteobacteria bacterium | reverse complement strand
CGGCGAGCGCCATCGCCGGCATCTCCAGCGGAAAGCCCCCCGCCTGCCACACGCCGCGCTTGACTTCCTCCGCGCGCTGGCGGAAGTGCGTGTGGCAGTGGTTGATGTCCGACCAGGTATTGATGATCGCGATCACAGGCTTGCCGGCGTAGTCGCTGCGGTCGTAGCCCATCTGCGCGGTGCGCGAGCGGTGGCCGAAGGCGCGCAGGTCCTGCACGCCGTACCAGCGGTGGCTGCGCAGCTCTTCGGGGCGTTTTTTCATGGCGCGATTGTATTAGACTTGCCGCGGGAGGAAGCCATGAAGCGCAAGCGCGCGGAGCCGAAGATCGTCCGCCCGGACGACGTCGACCCGCACCATGACTGGAAGCGCCCGCTCCAGGCGCCCGGCCACACGCAGGTCGATTTCGAGGAGCGCATCAACTTCCGGCGCCTGCACGACTATCGCCTCGCGCGCACGCGCGCGGCTCTCTCGGGATCGGGCCTCGGCGCGCTTCTCTCCTTCGACCAGCACAACATCCGCTACACCACGAGCACGGTGATCGGCGAGTGGGCGCGCGACAAGCTCACGCGCTATTCGCTGCTCACCGGCAACGGCGACCCGTACATCTGGGACTTCGGCTCCGCTGCCCGCCACCACAAGCTGCACGCGCCCTGGCTCTCCCCGGACCACTGCCGCGCCGGGCTGCTTGGCATGCGCGGCGCGGTGGGCGCCGATGAGACGCTGTTTCGCGACGCGGCGCAGGAGATCAAGTCCATCCTCAAGGCCGAGGGCGTGGCGAACATGCCGGTCGGCGTCGACGTGATCGAGCCGCCGATGATGTTCGCGCTGCAAAAGGAAGGCATCGAGGTGCGCGACGGCCAGCAGGCCATGCTGCAGGCGCGCGAAGTGAAGAACATCGACGAGCTGACGCTGCTCAACATGGCGGCGGCGATGGTCGACGGCGTCTACACGGACATTGCCGAGGCGCTCAAGCCCGGCGTGCAGGAATCGCAGATCGTCGCGCTCGCCACCAAGCGCCTGTACGAGATGGGCTCGGACTGCGTCGAGGCGATCAACTCGATCTCGGGCGAGCGCTGCTCGCCGCATCCGCACAACTTCACCGACCGCCTGATCCGCCCGGGCGACCAGGCGTTCTTCGACGTCATCCAATCGTTCATGGGCTACCGCACCTGTTACTACCGCACGTTCAACGTCGGGCGCGCCACCGGCCCGCAGCGCACGGCCTACCGCAAGGCGCGCGAGTGGATGGACAAGGTGATCGAGCTCTTGAAACCCGGCATGAGCACCGACAAGGTCGCCGCCGCGCTGCCCAAGGCGCAGGCCGCGGGTTTCGCGAACGAGATGGATGCCTTCGGCCTCAATTTCTGCCATGGCCTCGGGCTCGGCCTGCACGAACGGCCGCTGATATCGCGCCTGAACTCTTTCCGTGAACCGATCGAGCTGAAGGCGGGGATGGTGTTCGCCGTAGAGACCTATTGTCCGGCGAGCGACGGCGTCTCGGCGGCGCGCATCGAGGAGGAAGTGATCCTCACCGACAAGGGCGCCAAGATCATCTCGCTCTACCCCGCCGAGGAGCTGCCGATTGCCAACCCCTACTGACGAGCGGCGCATGCCGGCGGTGGTGCAGCCGCATCCGGAGCTGGAAGCCCTGATGCCCTACGCGCCCGCAGTACGCGTGGCAGGGCCCGCCGACATCCTGTTCGTCTCCGGCGCTACGCCTTCGCCGCTTTACCACCGGCACCCGCACGTGCTCGAAGAGCACGTGCACCCGAACGACATCGAGGGCCAGACGCGGCGGGCGATGGAGAACATCAAGCTGATTCTCGACCGGGAAGGCCTGGGCTGGCGCCACGTTGTGAAGATCACCAAGTACCTCACCGACATGCGCGACATGGACGGCATGGTGGCGGTGCTCGAGCAGTATTTCGGCGGCTGGAAGCCGGCCAGCACAACGGTGTGTGTCAACTGCCTGAGCACGCCCGGCGCGCGCGTCGAGCTCGACATGATCGCGGTGAAGCCGAGATGAGGACGGCGCCGGGCGTCGGCTGGATCGGCACCGGGCGCATGGGCTACGAAATGGCCGCGCGCCTGGCGAAGGGCGGCGCGGACCTCCTGGTCTGGAACCGCACGCGCGCCAAGGCCGAGCCGCTCGCGAAGCTGGGGGCGAAGATCGCCGCGACTCTGCCCGAGCTGGCGTCGCGCGACGTCGTGTTCTGCATGGTGGCGACGTGGAAGGACGTGAAGCACGTGGTCGACGAGCTGCTCTCGGGCAAGGCGCAGCCGCGCCTGGTGATCGAGTGCTCCTCGATTTCGCTCGAAGGCTCGGCGGAGCTGCGCGCGCTGCTCGCCAAGCGCGGCATCGACTACCTGGCCGCGCCGGTGTCGGGCAATGCCAAGGTGATCAAGGCCGGCAAGCTCTCCTTCGTCTGCTCCGGGCCGAAAGCCGCCTTCGACGAGGCGCTGCCGCTGCTCAAGCTGATCGCGCCGGCGGCGAGCTATGTCGGCGAGGGCGAGCTCGCGCGCATCGTGAAGATCTGCCACAACGTGTTCCTCGGCGTGGTCATCCAGTCGCTCGCCGAGATCACCGTCCTGGCGCAAAAGGCGGGCGTGCCGCGCCACGCCTTCCTCGAGTTTCTCAACCAGAGCGTGATGGGCTCGGCGTTCACGCGCTACAAGACGCCGGCCCTGGTCAACCTGGACTTCAAGGTGACGTTCACGCCCGAGCTGCTGAGGAAGGACATGGATCTCGGGCTGGACGCGGCGCGCCGCTTCGAGGTGCCGATGCCGCTGGCGGCGGCCACGCGCGACCTGATTCAGTCTATGATCGGCCGCGGCATGAGGGAGGAGGATTTCGCCACGCTGCTCGTGCAGCAGGCCGAGGCCTCCGGCTTGCAACTACAACCCGAAAACGTGGAGGTCAAAGATGGGCTTTTCTAAGCTGCTGTTCGTCGCGCTCGCCGCGACGCTCGCCGCGCCGCAGGCGCTCGCGCAAACCTATCCTAACAAGCCGGTGCGGCTGATCATTGCCTTCACGCCGGGCAGCTCGACCGACATCATCGGGCGCGCGGTCGCCGCCAAGCTCGCGGAAATCTGGGGCCAGCCAGTCGTCGCCGAGAACCGCGCGGGCGCCGGCGGCTCGGTCGGGTCGGCCGCGATGTTGCGCGAGGCGCCCGACGGCTACACGCTGCTCGCCAACTCCTCGGCGCACGTGGCCAATCCGTCGATCTACGCGAACCTGCCCTACGACACGCTCAAGGACTTCGCCAACATCGCGCCGCTGGCCGGCGGGCCGAACGTCCTCATCGTCGGCACCGGCGTCGGCTGGAAAAGCTTCGCCGACTTCATCGCCGCGGCGAAAGCGAAGCCGGGAACGCTGAACTTCTCTTCCGCGGGCATCGGCAGCGGCACGCACTTCAATCTCGAGAAGCTGAAGCTGATGGCCGGGATCGATGTCGTGCACGTGCCCTACAAGGGCACGCCGGAAGCGATCGGCGATACGATTGCCGGGCGGGTGTGCTGCTATTTCGCGCCGATCAACGCCGCGCTGCCCCACGTGGCCGGCGGCAAGGCGGTTGCGCTCGCACTGACCAGCGCCCAGCGCTCGCCGCTGCTGCCGAACGTCCCCACCATCGCGGAGTCCGGCGTGCCCGGCTTTGACTACACGCTCTGGATCGGCCTGTGGGGTTCGGCGGCGATGCCGCCTGCGCTGGTCGACAAGATCAACGCCGACGTGCGCAAGGCGCTCAGCAGCCCCGATCTCAAAGAGCGGCTGACCAAGCTTGGCACTCTGCCCGCGGACATGTCGGCGCAGGACTTCGCGCAGTACGTGCGGCGCGAAGTCGAGGACACCGCCAGGGTGCTGAAGGCCGCCGGCATCAAGCCGCAGTAGCGAGACGCTTCAGGGGCACTCCCGTGAGACGCTGCAACTCGTCGAACGGGAGATCCCCCACGATCTCGACGACGTGCAGGCCGCCGGCGCGCACGTCGATCACCGCGAGATCGGTGTAGATGCGGGTGACGCAGTGCGCCGCGGTGAGCGGATAGCTGCAGCGCTCGACGATCTTCGATTTCCCCTCCTTGGTGAGGTGTTCCATCATCACCAGGACGTTCTTCGCGCCCACCGCGAGGTCCATGGCGCCACCCACCGCCGGAATCGCATCGGCGCCGCCGGTGTGCCAGTTGGCGAGGTCGCCCTTCACCGACACTTGGAACGCGCCGAGCACGCAGTAATCGAGGTGGCGGCCGCGGATCATGCCGAAGGAGTCGGCGTGGTGGAAGAACGCGCCGCCCTTCAGCATCGTCACCGGCTCCTTGCCGGCGTTGATCAGGTCCTCGTCCTCGGCGCCGGGCGCCGGCCGCGGGCCGATGCCGAGCACGCCGTTCTCGCTGTGCAGGACGATCTCGCGGTCCTTCGGCAGGTAGTCGGCGACCAGCGTCGGCAGGCCGATGCCGAGGTTGACGTAGGCGCCGTCGGGGATGTCGCGCGCGAGGCGTGCGGCGATCTGCTTGCGGTCGAGCTTCTTCATGCGGCTTTCCTCAGCGGTGCGATGCGCACGATGCGCTGCACGAAGATCCCGGGCGTCACCACTACCTCGGGGTCGAGCTCGCCGAGCGGCACGGTCTCGCGCACCTGGGCGACGGTGATGCGCGCCGCCGCGGCCATGATCGGCCCGAAGTTGCGCGCCGTCATGCGGTAAGCGAGGTTGCCCCAGCGATCGGCGCGGTCGGCCTTGATGAGCGCGTAGTCGGCATGGATCGGGTACTCGAGCACGTAGTCGGTGTCGCCGATGCGGCGCGTTTCCTTGCCCTCGGCCAGGCGCGTGCCGAACGCGGTCGGCGTGTAGAAGGCGCCGATGCCCGCGCCTGCGGCGCGGATGCGCTCGGCAAGCGTGCCCTGCGGCACGA
>JAOUGZ010000259.1 GCA_029865405.1 Betaproteobacteria bacterium | reverse complement strand
CGGTGGAGGTGGAAGCCGTCTACCCGATTCGAAAAATCAAGGAAGCGGTGGCACACGCGGCGCGCGGCGGCCGGTCCGGCAAGATCCTGGTTTCTTTCGCGAAGGAATGAGCCCTACTGGCCTACAGCGGTCTTTCGAGGGTATCGTCAACACTTGACTTTGGGGCACCGCCATCATGCTGCTACGTTCTCCCCGTGTTTCCAAAAGTGAATTCGAAGCCGGCACCGGTTGGCAGCTGAAACCGGAGGGCGCGTGCCGGGGCGAAGTCTGCATCCCGCTGTCGCAGCCACCCGGTGAATCGGTTGACGTCGCGCGCGTTGCCAAGGACCTCGGCATGCCGCTGGTCGCGGAAGCCGAATTCGGGCTCTGGGCGCTCGGACCGGCATCGACCGGTTCACGTGCGCTGGCAACTGCGCAGGCGCCGGACCTGCGCCTGCCCGACCTGAGCGGCAAGGAGTTCCGGCTCTCCAGCCTGCGCGGGCAGAAGGTGCTGCTCTACGCCTGGGCACCTTATTGAGGCTGCTCCAGAGACCTGCCCGTGTGGCAGGTACTGCGAAGCGAACTGCACCCGAAGGGGTTCGAGCTTGTCACTGTCGGTCTCGATACCGAGGGCGCGGCCGGCTGCCGCGCCTTCATCGAGGCGGCGAGGCCGGAACACCCGTCGCTGATCGACCGGCACCACGTGCTCGCCGACCTGTTCGGCGTCATCAACATACCGAGCAGCGTATGGATCGACGAGAACGGCATGATCGTGCGGCCCGCGGAAACGGCCCCCGCGCCGCCGCAGCCTGACGGCAAGACGTCGCGCTTCAGCCTGCCGGCCGACCTTCCGCCGCGGTTCGTAGAGATTCGGGCCGAGGCTGCAAAGATCAGGAAAGACACACAGGCCTACCATGCGGCGCTGCGCGACTGGGTCGAGCGTGGCGCGGAAAGCGCCTTTGCGCTACCGCCCGATGCCGTCGTCGAGCGCTCGCGGCCGCGCGATCACTCGAAGGCGCTGGGACACGCCCACTTTCAGCTCGCCGCGCAGCTGGAGATGGACGGCCATCACGCTGCAGCGGTGCGCCATTTCCGTGAAGCGCACCGGCTGGTGCCGGACAGCTGGACCTTCCGCCGGCAGGCCTGGTCGCTGGAAAGGGTCGGCGAAGGGCCGCTCGCCCGATTCTGGCAGGGCCCGAATCCGGACGCGTCGGGCGCGTGGCCCTATGAAGGCGATTGGCTGAGCGACGTACGAAAGATCGGCGCCGAGAACTACAGCGAGCCGTGGCGGCCCTGAATGACAGATGGGCCTGGAGTCATCGCCTCGCGGCCGTCAGCAGGAGCTCATTGGGGCCGGTCCACCCCTCGGGGGTTTCAAAGACCTTCAGTCGCTCCACCATGTCTTTCCAGGCGGCGTCCGAGGCCTCGGCGCCGAGCTTGCCGAGGATCTGCTGGAGCGGGCTCGCCGAGGTACGGATGAATTGGAGGTAGTCCCGCGCACTCGGTAGCCTGAACGGCGCATCCATGCGGGTGGTCGCAACATCCTTGAAGCCCACGTCCCTGAACATCTCGTCGATCACGCCGGGCTTGCCCAGGCTCAGGAGACCGCCGGGTTGAAAAGGATCGCGGGGTGGAAGACCCGCGTGCTTGAGCGCGGTCGACAGGAGGGTTGTGATGCACGGGTTGGCCTGCGGCCCGGAAAACACCATCGTGCAAATGCCGGCCCCAGGCTTCAGCGCCCGGTGCATTTCCCGCAGTCCCTGGCGCGGATCCGGGAACAGCATCAGCCCGAGCCGGCACACGGCGGCGTCAAAGCTCCCCGCATCGACCTGCAGGGATTCCCCGTCCGCCACCCGCGTGCCGACATTGGCGTACCCGGCGCGCTGCGCATTTCCCTTCGCAAACTCCAGAATGGAGGCTGACAAATCCGTTGCGAGCACGTAGCCCTCGGGCCCCACCCGCTGCGCGATGTCCAGCGTCTGGTCGCCCGCTCCCGCGGCAACGTCGAGAACCCGCGTGCCACGCCGCACGCCGGCCATTTCGAGCATCGCGTCCGTGGCGGGCTGCAGCCACTCCCGAATCTGCGCGGTGTGCGCATTCCAGCCGGGTGCGGCCCGGTCCCATTGGCGGCGAGTGGCGGACTTGAAGGCCTCCGCGTCGGCGGAGGTCGTGGCAAGCTGGCTGGACATGGTCAATCCTTTTTCGCGCGCGCGACTCTCTCGCCCTTCATCTCGATCAGCAGGACGTGCGTCGGCGAGGTGCCGACGTTTTCGCCGATGTGCGACTGGCCGGCGGAATGCATCACGTCGCCGGCTTTGAACTCGCGCGTCAGGGTGCGGCCGTCCGGCAGATGGATCTGGCGACGAAACGGCGTCATGGCGACCACCACGAATTCCGGGTGTTCGTGCAGGTGCGTCTTGTTGCCGGGAAGATCACGGTATTCGAGAACCCGGACCTGCGCGTTTTCGAGCACGATCTTGTACTTGTCGCCGTCGGTCTTGACGGCGTCCTGCGCGCTCGCGCCAACCGAGGCGCAGAGCGTTGCCGCCAGAATGCTGTGTCGAATCATGTGCGTTTCTCCCATTGGGTCTTGCCCGGAGGTGCCGGTTCGGCGAAATGCCGAAAACCAATCTCGAGCGCAGGCTACGCGGCGCGCTCGCCTCGCGGAAGCCGCATAATTGCCAACATGAAATGCACGAATGCATAACGCGCAGATGTTCCACTGGGACGACTTGAGGTATTTCGTCGCCGTGGCGCAGCACGAGAGCACGCTTGCCGCGGCGCGCGCGCTCGGCGTGAACCAATCCACGGTCCAGCGCCGCCTGGTCGAGTTAGAGCGAAGAACCGGCCAACAATTCATCAAGCGCCTGCCCACGGGCTACACGTTGACGCCGGCCGGCGAGGCCTTGCTGCCATTTGCGCAGGCGGTGGCGCAGGCCATAGCGGCCGTCGAGCAGCACATCGAAGCTGCGCGGCGCGACGTCGTCGGCGTGATCCGGCTGACGTGCCCCGAACCCCTGGTCCCCGGTATCACGCGGGCCGCGATCCTCGACCGTTTCCACGCCCGCTACCCGGGGTTACGCGTCGAACTCGTCATGAGCGACAAGTACCTCGATCTGGCCAAGGGCGACGTCGATGTCGCGCTGCGATCCGGCGACACCGACGACGGCGCGCTCATTGGCCGCAAGATCGCGGATTCCCTGTGGGCCGTGTATGCGAGCCCCAAATACATTGCGCGGCGCGGGCAGCCGGACAGCATCGAGGCCATGGCGACGCACGACCTGGTCGGTTTCGATGAAACGATGCCCAACCATCGCGCCACGCAGTGGCTGCGAAAGATAGCCCCGAATGGGCGCCTGGTGGCGCGCAGCAACAGCGTGCTGGGCCTGCTTTACTCGGTAAAGGCCGGCGTCGGCATCGCCCCGCTGCCCACCGCCATCGCCGATGCCGATGCGGAACTCGTGCGCGTGCTCGGTCCGATTCCGGAATTGACGCGCATCTGGCGCATCCTCACGACGCAGGAACTGCGCCGCACCCCCCGTGTTGCGGCGTTCTTCGACTTCATTGTCGAGGAGATCGAGGCGCTGCGACCGATTCTCACCGGCTAGATTCCCAGGAGTCCGGGAATTCGGCCGTAAGTTTGCCCCGCCGCGCACCAGCGCGCATACTGCGCGCCCCCACCCGGAATTCGGTCGACGCCGAAGCCGGGCATCCCCTCAGGAGTTCACCCATGCACCCGATCACCGTGCGCACGATGAAGTTCGACGTACCGAGCGCCGACGAGTTTCATCCGCTGTACATCGCCGGCAACGCGGCGCTTTCGTACTCGCATACCGCGCTCGGCCTGTACGTGGCGTATCTGGAGCCATTCATGGTCAAGACGCTGCGTAAGGTGCTGGGCCAGATTCGCGACGACACGCTGCGCGAAGAGGTCGATCGCTTCTGCCGCCAGGAGGCCCAGCACTATCAGCAGCACATCGATTTCAACAAGGTCGTCATTGCCCACGGTTATCCCGGCCTCGAGCAGAGGATCGACACGCTGCGACGCGATTTCGACCGGTTTCTCGCCGACGCCACCGACCGGTTCTGCGTCGGCTATGCCGAAGGCTTCGAGTCCTACACCACGCAGTCCGCCCTGCAGCTGCTCGCGTACGGGCACTACGACCATCGCCGGACGACGCGTTCCTTCGGAGACCTGTTCAAGTGGCACATGCTCGAGGAGATCGAGCATCGCAATGTCGCCTTCGATCTGTACCAGCACCTGTATGGCGACTACTTCTTCCGGGTGCGCATGTGCTGGATGGCGCAGAGCCATATGCTGCGGTTCTTCCGCGACTGCATGGAGATCATGTCCCGGACCGACGTGCCGCGGCACGGCGATCGCTGTCGCATCTCGACAAAGTGGAAGCTGCTGCTTGCAAACAACCAGCTGGGCATGCGCGTTCGATCCATGCTGCCCGGCTACTCGCCCCACAAATACCGCCTTCCGGCCAATATTGCCGAGCTGTCGGCGCAATTCACGCAGAGGGCGGTGAGCGTCCGCTAATGCCGTGCGGTCCATAGCATGGGAAATAGTGGTTTAATTGAGTGTCCTGCGCGCGAGGCCGAATGCTCACCAGAATCGATATCGCCAGACTCACGCTGATGGACGCTCTGGATCTCGCGAGTCTTATCGAGGTCGAGGCGTATCAGCGCTATACGCTATTCGCCGCTCAACTCGGCAGCCGCGATGTCGGCGACGCCGCGTCGGTGTTCCGGTCGATGGCCGAAAACGAGAAGAAGCATGGCGAACAGCTCGCCCGGCGCCGGAAGACGCACTTTGGCGACACCCCTGCAAGAGTGACGCTCGACGACCTCTTCGATGTGGAGGCCCCCGACGTCGGCGCGCCCAGCTGGAACATGTCAGCGCTCAGTGCGTTCAAGGTGGCATTGGCCGCCGAA
>JAOUGZ010000008.1 GCA_029865405.1 Betaproteobacteria bacterium | reverse complement strand
GTCCTCGATCGCCGTGAGGCGCTCCGGGCGCTCGGGATGCCAAGCGCCCATTTCGTGCTTCAGGCAGTCGGCATGGGTGAGAAAAGCGATCGCCATGATGCGTCAAATCATACCCTGTACAATCGACCCATGCTGCTGAAAACACACATCAAACCGGCGCAGCCGCGCGAGCCGCTCGAGCGCCTCATCGCCACCGCGAGCGAGGTGATACTCGGCAAGGAAACCCAGTTGCGCCTCGCCCTCGCCTGCCTCATCGCGCGCGGCCACCTGCTGATCGAGGACCTGCCGGGCGTCGGCAAGACCACGCTCGCGCACGTGCTGGCCAAGACCCTCGGCATGCATTTCCAGCGCATCCAGTTCACCAGCGACATGCTGCCGGCCGACATCATCGGCGTCTCGGTCTACGAGCGCGACAGCGGCGCTTTCAAGTTCCACCCCGGGCCGATCTTCGCGCAGCTGATCCTCGCCGACGAGGTGAACCGCGCCACGCCGAAAACACAGAGCGCGCTGCTCGAGGCGATGGAAGAGCACCAGGTGACGGTGGAGACCGAGACACGCAAGCTCCCCGAGCCGTTCTTCGTCATTGCCACGCAGAATCCGTCCGAGCAGGTCGGCACCTTTCCCCTGCCTGAGTCGCAGCTCGATCGCTTCATGATGCGCATCGAGCTGGGTTATCCGGACCGCGACGCCGAGCGCGCGCTGCTCGCCGGCACCGATCGCCGCGACCTGCTCGCCACGCTCGAGCCGTGCATGAGCCCGGCCGAGCTGATGGAACTGCAGGCCGACGCCCAGGGCGTGCACGTGGCGCCCGCGCTGCTCGACTACGTGCAGGCGATCGTCGAGTTCACGCGGCGCTCGCCCGACTACGTGGCGGGGCTGTCGCCGCGCGCGGCGCTCGCGCTGGTGCACTCGGCGCGCGCCTGGGCGCTGCTCGAGAAGCGCGACAAGGTGATTCCGGAAGACGTGCAGGCGATCCTGCCCGGGGTCGCCGCCCACCGCCTGCGCCCGGCGCACGACGCCGCGCGGCGCGTGGACGTGGGCGCGCAGCTGCTCGCCGCGGTGCCGATTCCATAAATCGGGGCCAAACCGCCCGCGGGCGACGACACTTGCCTCGTCGCGGGTTCAGCTTTTCAAAGAATCTCGCCTTTTCTGGCGGGGAGATTCATCCCGCCAGAAAAGGCGAGACCGTCTTGTACTGCAAGCGCGGCAAGTCGATGCTTGCCTCGTCGCCTGCAAGACGTGTCAGGCGGCCGCCCTTTCCGCGCGCCGGCGCTCGTTTTCCTGCAGGAAGCGCTTGCGCAGCCGGATCGACTTGGGCGTGATTTCCACCAGCTCGTCGTCGGCGATGAATTCGACCGCGTACTCCAGGGTCAGGCCGATCGGCGGGGTCAGGTCGATGGCCTCGTCCTTGCCCGAGGCGCGGATGTTGGTGAGCTGCTTGGTGCGGATCGGGTTGACCACCAGGTCGTTGTCGCGGCTGTGGATGCCGACGATCATCCCCTCGTATACCGGCGCGCCGGGTACGACGAACATGCGCCCGCGCTCCTGCAGCTTCCACAGCGCGTAGGCGACCGCGACGCCGTCGTCCTGCGACACGAGCACGCCGTTGCGGCGCTCGGCCATCTCCTCGGTCCTGGCGGGAGCGTATTCGTCGAAGACATGGCTCATGACGCCGGTGCCGCGCGTCAGGGTCATGAACTCGCCCTGGAAACCGATCAGCCCGCGCGCCGAAATGCGGTAGTCGAGCCGCACGCGGCCCTTGCCGTCGGGATGCATCGCGAGCAGCTCGCCGCGGCGCCGGCCAAGCTCCTCCATCACGCCGCCCTGGTTGGCCTCTTCCACGTCCACGCTGAGCACCTCGAAGGGCTCGCAGCGCACGCCGTCGATCTCCTTGTAGACCACGCGCGGGCGCGACACCGCGATCTCGTAGCCTTCGCGGCGCATGTTCTCCAGCAGGATGGTCAGGTGCAGCTCGCCGCGGCCGTGGACGACGAAGGTGTCGGTGTCTTCCGGGTACTCGACGCGCAGCGCGACATTCGACTTCGTCTCGCGTTCCAGTCGCTCGCGGATCTGGCGGCTGGTCACGTACTTGCCCTCGCGGCCGGCGAGCGGCGAGGCGTTGACCAGGAAGTTCATGGTCAGCGTCGGCTCGTCCACCTTGAGCAGGGGCAGCGCATCGGCCTGCTCGGGATGGCAGAGCGTGGTGCCGATGCCCAGCGCCTCGATGCCGTTGACCAGGACGATGTCACCGGCTACGGCCTCGTCCACCTGCACCCGCGCCAGCCCCTCGAACATCTGCACCTGGTTGACCTTGGCCTTCAGCGGCGCGGCATCATCCGGCCCGTTCAGCACCAGCACTTCCTGCGCCGCTCTGATACGACCGCGGCGGATGCGGCCGATGCCGATCTTGCCGACGTAGCTGGAGTAATCCAGCGAGCAGATCTGCAGCTGCAGGGGGCCGTCCGCGTCTTCGTCGCGCATCGGCACGTGCGCGAGGATCGCCTCGAACAGCGGCTTCATGTCGCCGCCCCGCGCGCCGGCCTCGAGGCTCGCCCAGCCTTCCAGGGCGGAGGCGTAGACCACCGGGAAATCGAGCTGCTCCTCGGTCGCGCCCAGCTTGTCGAACAGATCGAAGGTCTGGTTGATCGTCCACTGCGCGCGCGCGCCGGGCCGGTCCACCTTGTTGACGACGACGATCGGCTTCAGGCCGAGCGCCAGCGCCTTGCGCGTGACGAAACGCGTCTGCGGCATCGGCCCCTCGACCGCATCCACCAGCAGCAGCACGCCGTCGACCATCGACAGCACGCGCTCCACTTCGCCGCCGAAGTCGGCGTGGCCGGGGGTGTCGACGATGTTGATGTGCGTGCCTTCGTAGCGCACCGCGCAGTTCTTCGCAAGGATAGTGATGCCGCGCTCGCGCTCGAGATCGTTGGAGTCCATGACGCGCTCCTCCACGTGCTCGTGCGCGGCGAAGGTGCCGGCGGCGCGCAGCAGCTTGTCGACCAGCGTGGTCTTGCCGTGGTCGACGTGGGCGATGATGGCGAGGTTGCGCAGCGCGCGTGGCATGGGCTTGATCAGAAAAGGAAAAAGTCGCGCATTGTACGCGACTTAGCGCGTCGTGTGTTGCACCGCGTCAGCGCCGTCGCGTGGACGCGATCGTGTCTTGCAGCGCCTGTGCCGCGGCGCGCGGGTCCGCGGCGTCGCGAATCGGCCGCCCGACGACGATGTAGTCGGCGCCGTTCGCAAATGCCTGCGCGACATCCACCACGCGCTTTTGGTCCTGCGCCCCGGCACCCGCGGGCCGCACGCCCGGAACCACCACCAGCAGCCGATCGCCGAACGCCGCCCTGATCGCCGGCGCTTCCAGGCCCGAGGCGATGACGCCGTCGCAGCCCGACTCCAGCGCGGCGCGCGCCCTTTTCAGCACGAGGTCTTGCACGCTGCCGGCAAAGCCCATGTCGGCAATGCTGCGCGCATCGAAGCTCGTCAGCACGGTTACCGCGAGGATCTTCAGTTCCCCCTTCTCGCGGGCCGCGGCTTCCATGATCGAGCGCTCGGCGTGCACCGTGAGAAAGTGCGCCCCGCTCGCGCGCAGGTTGGCCACGGCGCGGCGCACGGTTTCGGGGATGTCATAGAGCTTCAGATCGGCGAACACGCGCGCCCCGCGCGCCCCCAGCCAAGCCGAGAGCTCAAAGTACCCGCCGGCGCTGAACAGCTCCAGGCCGATCTTGTAGAAGCGCACCGCTTCGCCCAGGCGCCCGGCCAGCGCGCGCGCCTGCTGCGCGCTCGGCACGTCGAGCGCGACGATCAGCCGCTCGCGGTCGTCGATGGCGCTCATGCGCCCTGCTCCTGCTGCACCAGGTCGTGCACGGTCATGGTCAGCGAGTCCTCCGCGCGCAGCAACTGTTCGGCGAGCGCCGCCGGCGCCTCCGCGCGCAGCACGTCGGCGTCCATGGTGAACGCACGCACCACGGCGGCCAGCGCGATGGTATCGGCGTCGCGCACCAGCAGCCAGTTCTCGCGGTCGGTGCGCGCGGCCCAGCCCTGGCCGGCGCAGCGCTCGAGCACGCGTTCGCAGCGCTCCGGCGGGAGCTTCGCGCGCCGCGCGATCTTGACCAGGGCGAGCGCGCCCTCGTCGCGGCGCGCGAGCGCGAGCACGCGCAGCACCGCGACCGCGTCCATCAGCTCGCGCCCGGGCGCATCGGCTTGCCGGCGGTAGCCGCCGCGAAAGCCGGGCAGCAGGGCGGTGAGGGTCGCCCCGAACAGCACCACCACCCAGGACAGGTACAGCCACAGCAGGAAGATCGGCAGCGTCGCGAACGCCCCGTAGATCAGCGAGTAGGCCGGGAAATTGGCGATGTAGAGCGCAAATGCGCGCTTGGCGAACTCGAACAGGACGCCGGCCACGATCGCGCCGGCGAGCGCGTGACGCACTTCGATGCGGCGGTAGGGCACCACCAGGTACAGCAGCGCGAGCGCCGAGCAGGTGAAGAAGAACGGCATCAGCCCGAGCACCCGGCGCGTCAGCCATCCGAGGTCGAGCATGCCGAGCGAGCTGCCGACCAGGAACGACGTCATGGACAGGCTCGCGCCGATGAGCAGCGGCCCGAGCGTGAGCACCGCCCAGTACATGAGCAGCCGCTGCGCGAGGCTGCGCCGCCGCAGCACCCTGAAGATGCGGTTCAGCACCTCGTCCACGGTGAGGATCAGCATCAGCGCCGTGACCGCGAGGAACGCGAGCCCGATGGCGGTGAGCCCGCCCGCCTTGGCCGCAAAAGCCGAAAACTGCTGCGTGATCCTGGCGCCGCCTTCGGGCAGGAGCTGGCCGGACACGTAGCGTCCGAGCGCGTCCATCGCCTGGTCGAATACCGGGAACGCCGTCGACATCGCCAATGCCACCGTCACGAGGGGCACGAGCGCGAGCAGCGTGGTGAAGGTGAGCGAGCCGGCGGTCTGCACGCCGCGATCCTCACGGAAGCGCCGCGCCAGCGCGAGGCAGAACTCGAGCAGTGCGCGAAAGTCGGGGCGGCGCATCGGGCCCGTATGATACAGGCCATGGCAGACATCCTCGTCCTGTACTACAGCGTCGGCGGCGCAGTGCGGCGCATGGCGGAGCTCGTCGCCGAGGGCGTGGAGCGCGTGCCGGGCGCCGCGGCGCGGCTGCGCACGGTGCCCAGGGTCGCCGCGGTCACGCAGCAGGCGCAGCCGGGGATACCGCCCGAGGGTGCGCCCTATTGCGAGCTCGCGGACCTCGAAACCTGCATCGGGCTGGCGCTTGGCAGTCCGACACGATTCGGCAACATGGCGGCGCCGCTCAAGCATTTTCTCGACGGCACGGGGCCCCTGTGGCTCAAAGGCACGCTCGCGGGCAGGCCCGCGTGCGTCTTCACCTCCACGGGGTCGATGCACGGCGGGCAGGAAGCAACGCTGCTGTCGATGATCCTGCCGCTCCTGCACCACGGCATGCTCATCCTCGGCCTGCCCTACACGCAGGCCGAGCTGAACGCCACGCGCGCGGGCGGCACGCCGTATGGACCGAGCCATTTCGCCGGCGTCGCCGACGATCAGCCGGTCACCGATGCCGAGCGCGCGCTGTGCATTGCGCAGGGACGGCGGCTGGCGGACGTGGCGCTGAAGCTGAAGCCATGAAGCTCGGCATTCGGCCGCGCCTGCTCGCTTCTTGCGCAGCGGCGTGCCTGATCGCTTTGCTCGTCCTCTGCCTGTCCTGGGAGCTGTGGCTCGCGCCGCTGCGCCCCGGCGGCTCGTTCCTCGCGCTGAAAGCCGCGCCGCTTGCGCTGCCGCTCGGCGGCATCCTCGCCGGCCGGCGCCGCACCTACCAGTGGTGGAGCATGCTGATCCTCGCCTACTTCGCCGAAGGCGTGATGCGCGCCTGGAGCGAGCGCGGGATGTCGCAGGCGCTCGCCCTCGGCGAGATCGCACTCAGCCTCGCGTTCTTCGTTTCGGCGGTGGCGTACGCCCGCCTGGCGCGAGCAGCCGCTTAGCGGCGATTCACCCGCGCGGTACGCCCGTGCGCGCGGGCCGCGAGACGACGTCGAGAATGCGGATGCGCGCCATGCGCCCGCCGGGCACCGGCCAGTCGATGCGCTGCCCGACCGACAGGCCGAGCAGCGCACTGCCGAGCGGCGCCAGGATCGACACCTGGTCCTCGCCCCCGGTCACCTCCTCCGGGTAGCACAGCGTGCGCTGGAACTCCTTGCCGCTTTCCTCGTCGGTGAAGCGCACGGTCGAATTCATGGTGACTACGCCCTGGGGCACTTCGGAGGGCTCGACGATGCGCGCGCGGTCCAGCTCGGAGCGCAGGCCATCGGCGATCTCGGGCGCCCCGCCCCGCAGCTCGCCGAGCAGACCTTCGAGACGCTCGAGGTCGTCGGTCGAAACGGTGATGTCGGGTCGCTTCGGCTTGGCTTCGGTCATCGTCTGCACTCCTTGCAATTGCCTCACAGCTGATGCTGTGGGTTGAGCCGCTCGACCTTGCTCTCCAGCTTGTTGAGCGCGCTGATGTAGGCCTTGGCGGAGGCCACTACGATATCGGTGTCCGCGCCGACCCCGTTGACGATACGCCCGCCGCGGGACAGGCGCACGGTCACTTCGCCCTGCGATTCCGTGCCCTGGGTGACGGCGTTGACCGAGTAGAGCAGCAGCTCGGCGCCGCTTTTCGCCACCGACTCGATCGCCTTGAAGGTCGCGTCCACCGGGCCGTCGCCCTGCGACTCGGCCCGCTTCTCGCTGCCGTTCTCGGCCAGCACGACCTTGGCATGCGGCTTCTCGCCCATGCCGCTCGCCTGGTTCATGGTCACCAGCCGCCAGTGCTCGTCGGCGGACTTGCCGGCCTCCTGCGCCACCAGTGCCTGCAGATCCTCGTCGAAGATCTCGGCCTTCTTGTCGGCGAGGTCCTTGAAGCGCTGGAACGCCTTGTTGTAGGCATCCTCGCTTTCCAGCTCGATGCCGATCTCCTTCAGGCGCTGCTTGAACGCGTTGCGGCCCGAGAGCTTGCCGAGCACGATCTTGTTGGTCGACCAGCCGACGTCGGCGGCGGTCATGATCTCGTAGGTCTCGCGCGCCTTCAGCACGCCGTCCTGGTGGATGCCCGAGGCGTGCGCGAACGCGTTCGCCCCGACCACCGCCTTGTTCGGCTGCACGACGAAGCCGGTGATCTGCGACACGAGGCGCGACGTGGGCACGATCTGCGTGGTGTCGAGGCGCGTGTCGAGGTGGAAGACGTCCTTGCGCGTGCGCACCGCCATCACCACCTCCTCGAGCGAAGTGTTGCCGGCGCGCTCGCCGAGGCCATTGATCGTGCACTCGATCTGGCGCGCGCCGCCAATCATCACCGCGGCGAGCGAGTTGGCGACCGCCATGCCGAGGTCGTTGTGGCAGTGCACGCTCCACACCGCCTTGTCCGAGTTCGGCACGCGCTCGCGCAGTGAGCGGATCATCTCGCCGAACTGCTCGGGCACCGCGTAGCCCACGGTGTCCGGAATGTTGATCGTCGTTGCGCCTTCCTGGATCGCCGCCTCCAGCACGCGGCACAGGAAATCGGGGTCGGAGCGGCTGCCGTCCTCGGGCGAGAACTCGACATCGGGGCAGGCATTCCTCGCATAGCGCACGGAGAGCCGGGTCTGCTCCAGCACCTGCTCGGGCGTCATGCGCAGCTTCTTCGCCATGTGCAGCGCGCTGGTGGCGATGAAGGTGTGGACGCGCCAGGACTTGGCACCCTTCAGCGCATCGATGCCACGCTGGATGTCGCGGTCATTGGCGCGGCACAGCCCGGCCACGGTGGAATCCTTGATCACGCCGGCGACGGCCTGTACCGCCTCGAAGTCGCCGTTCGAGGACGCGGGAAAGCCGGCTTCGATCACGTCCACGCGCATGCGCTCCAGCGCCCGCGCGATGCGCAGCTTCTCGTCCTTGGTCATCGACGCGCCAGGGCTTTGCTCGCCGTCGCGCATGGTGGTGTCGAAGATGATCAACTTGCCCTTGCTCATGGTGCGCTCCTCGTGGGAATGCGATAGGTCCTTGCCGCCGGGTGGGCGGTCAGGGGTACGGCCGAATTGGGGTTGTTAGTCTGTGCGCGCGGGGCGCAGCAGCAGGCCGCCCAGCGCGAGGAGCGCGAGCGGGAGAATGGTGCCGAGAGTCTTGGCCTGCTGCATGCCGTGCACTATAGCGCGCGCCGCGCGCGGGCGTCAAGGACGCGGACGGGTGCGCTTGCCGAGCGCCCACATGAGGTAGCCGGAGAGGCCGTAGGCGCAGAACAGGAGAAACAGGACGATCGGCGGGTCGGAGGACACCAGCACGAAGCCGAGGACGATGAGCAGCATCGCCCAAAAGGGCACGCTCTTCCTGAAACTGACGTCCTTGAAGCTGTAGAAGGGCACGCTCGAGACCATCGTCAGCCCGCCGTACAGCGCGACGAACGCCGCCACCCACTGCAGGCCGTACTCCGTGAGCGGAATCTTGTTGTCGTGCGCGAGCCAGACGAAGCCGGCGACGAGCGCAGCGGCCGCGGGGCTCGGCAGACCCTGAAAGTAGCGCTTGTCGACGACATCGATCATGACGTTGAAGCGCGCGAGCCGCAGCGCGGCGCCCGCGCAGTACACGAACGCCGCGATCCAACCGAAGCGCCCCAGGTCCTTCAGCGCCCACTCGTAGAGCACCAGCGCCGGGGCCGCGCCGAAGGACACCATGTCGGAAAGGCTGTCGTACTCCTTGCCGAACTCGCTCTGCGTGCGCGTGAGGCGCGCGACGCGCCCGTCGAGGCCATCGAGCAAACCGGCGACGAAGATGGCAATCGCCGACTCGCCGAAGCGACCGTTCATCGCCTGCACGATGGCGTAGAAGCCGGCGAACAGCGCCGCCGTGGTGAACAGGTTCGGCAGCAGGTAGATGCCGCGCCGGCGCAGCGCGCCGCCGCGCGGCGGCACCAGCCCCGGAAGATAGTCCTGCTTGTGCGGTTCCCTGGGCTCAGCCATTCCCGGCGAGCCTCGCGAGCACGCTCTCGGCGGCGTACACCTTGTCGCCGATCGCCGCCACCGCCTGCGCGTCCGGCGGCAGGTAGACGTCGACGCGCGAGCCGAAGCGGATGAAGCCGAAGCGCTGGCCCTTCTGCAGCTCGGCGCCCGCGGCGACGTAGCACAGGATGCGCCGCGCGATCAGGCCCGCGATCTGCACGCAGGTGACATCTGCGCCCGAGCGCGTGCGCAGTGCGAGTGCGTTGCGCTCGTTCTCGAGCGACGCCTTGTCCAGCGCGGCGTTGACAAAGCGGCCCGGCCGGTACCAGCGCTCGCGCACCGTGGCGTCCACCGGCGAGCGGTTCGAGTGCACGTTGAACACGTTCATGAAGACGCTGATCTTGAGCGCGTCGCGCTCGAGCCACGGGTCGCGCGCCTTTTCCACCGCGACGATGCGGCCGTCGGCGGGCGAGACCACCGCGCGCGGGTCGTCGGGCACCTCGCGCGCGGGATCGCGGAAGAACTGCAGGATGAACAGCGCGCCGAGCCACAGCGGCGCGGACCACCACCAGCCTGCACCGATGCCGACCAGCAGCGCCGCGGCGACTGCGCCGGCGAGGAACGGCCAGCCTTCGCGAGCGATGAGCGGGTGCGGATAGGGCGGTCGCACTACGCGGGCGTCAGTTCTTGGACGTATCGACGAGGCGGTTCTTCCTGATCCAGGGCATCATCTCGCGCAGCCGCGCGCCGACCTTCTCGATCGGCAGCTCCGCGGTCATGCGCCGGCGGCTGAGCAGCTCGGGCGCGCCGGCACGGTTCTCGAGCACGAACTCCTTCGCGTACTCGCCGGTCTGGATGCGGCCGAGGATCTCCTTCATGCGCGCGCGCGTGCCCTGGTCGATGATCTTGGGGCCGCTCACGTACTCCCCGTACTCCGCGTTGTTGGAGATCGAGTAGTTCATGGTGCCGATGCCGCCCTCGTACATCAGGTCGACGATGAGCTTCAGCTCGTGCAGGCACTCGAAATAGGCCATC
Organism: Betaproteobacteria bacterium; assembly: GCA_029865405.1. Next base: position 9,982 of record JAOUGZ010000008.1, on the reverse strand, counting down.
TCGGGCGCGTAGCCGGCGTCCACCAGCGTATCGAAGCCGGCCTTCACCAGCTCGACGCAGCCGCCGCACAGCACCGCCTGCTCGCCGAAGAGATCGGTCTCGGTCTCCTCCTTGAAGCTGGTTTCGATGATGCCCGCCTTGCCGCCGCCGATCGCCGCGGCGTAGGACAGGGCGAAGTCGCGCGCCTTTTTTGACGGATTGCGGTGCAACGCGATCAGCATCGGCACGCCGCCGCCCGCCGCATAGGTGGAGCGCACGGTGTGCCCTGGGGCTTTCGGCGCCACCATCCAGACATCGAGGTCGGCGCGCGGCTGGATCAGGCCGTAGTGGATGTTGAAGCCGTGCGCGAACGCGAGCGACGCGCCTTTCTTCATGTTCGGCTCGATGAAGTCCTTGTAGATCTGCGCATGGTGCTCGTCCGGCAGCAGCAGCATGACGATGTCCGCACCCTTGATCGCCTCGGCCAGCTCGGCGACCTTGACGCCGCCTTTTTTCGCCTTGTCCCAGGATGCGCCGCCTTTTCTCAGGCCAACGGTCACCTTTACGCCCGATTCCTGCAGGTTGAGCGCGTGCGCATGGCCCTGCGAGCCGTAGCCGATGATGGTGACCTTCTTGCCCTTGACGAGCGAGAGGTCGGCGTCCTTGTCGTAATAGACCTTCATGAAAATCCCCCGGGGTTTCAGTAAATGGGGTTCGTCCCCATTTGATTGCAGTTAAACGCGCAGAACGCGGTTGCCGCGGCCGATGCCGCTCGCACCGGTGCGCACGGTCTCGATGATCATGCCCTGGTCGAGCGCATGGATGAAGGCGTCGAGCTTGCGGCCATCGCCGGTCAGCTCGATGGTATAGGTGTTGTCCGATACGTCGATGATGCGGCCGCGGAAGATGTCGGCAATGCGCTTCATGTCCTCGCGCTCCTTCTGCCCGGCACGCACCTTGATCAGCATCATCTCGCGCTCGATGTGCTCGGCCTCCGACAGGTCCACCACCTTGACCACCTCGACGAGCTTGTTCAGCTGCTTGGTGATCTGCTCGATCACGTCCTCCGAGCCCACGGTCACCACCGTCATGCGCGACATCGAGGCGTCTTCGGTCGGCGCCACGGTGAGCGACTCGATGTTGTAGCCGCGCGCCGAGAACATGTTCGAGATGCGCGACAGCGCCCCGGCCTCGTTCTCGACCAGGATGGAGATGATGTGGCGCATCAAAGTTCTTCGGACAGGATCATTTCCGTGATGCCCTTGCCGCCGGGCACCATCGGATAGACGTTCTCCGCCTGGTCGGTGAGGAAATCCAGGAACACCAGCTCATCCTTGCGCTTGAAGGCATCGCGCAACGCCGGCTCGACGTCGGCGGGCTGGTCGATCAGCACGCCGCGATGGCCGTAGCCTTCGGCGAGCTTGACGAAATCGGGCAGCGCGTCCATGTACGACTCGGAATAGCGGTTGCCGTGGAAGAACTGCTGCCACTGGCGCACCATGCCCATGTACCGGTTGTTGAGGTTGACGATCTTGATCGGCAGCCGGTACTGCTTGCAGGTCGAAAGCTCCTGCAGGCACATCTGGATCGAGGATTCGCCGGTCACGCAGGCCACCGTGGCCCCGGGATTGGCGAGCTGCGCGCCCATCGCCGCGGGCAGGCCGAAGCCCATGGTGCCGAGGCCGCCGGAGTTGATCCATTGCCGCGGCCGATCGAACTTGTAGAACTGCGCCGCCCACATCTGGTGCTGCCCGACGTCCGAAGTGATGATCGCGGCGCCGCCCGTGATCTCGTAGAGCTTTTCCAGCACGAATTGCGGCTTGATGATCTTCGAGCTGCGGTCGAACCGCAGGCAGTCCCGCTTGCGCCATTCCTCGATCTGCTGCCACCAGGGCTGGATGTCCATGGCCTTTTGCCCCTGCAGCAGCCTGAGAACATCGTCCAGCACGTCGGGGATATTGCCGACGATCGGCACGTCGACCTTCACGCGCTTGGAGATGGACGACGGGTCGATATCAATATGCACGATCTTGCGCGGGTTCTGCGCGAAATGCGCCGGGTTGCCAATGACTCGATCGTCGAACCTGGCGCCGATCGCGAGCAGCACGTCGCAGTGCTGCATCGCCATGTTGGCCTCGTAGGTGCCGTGCATGCCCAGCATGCCCAGGAACTGGCGGTCGGTGCCAGGATAGGCGCCCAGCCCCATGAGCGTATTGGTGCAGGGCAGGCCGAGCTGCTGCACGAGCGCGCGCAGTTGCGGCGCCGCGTCCGAAAGCACGACGCCGCCGCCCGTGTAGACCATCGGCCGTTTCGCCTCCAGCAGGAGCTGCACCGCCTTCTTGATCTGCCCGGCATGGCCCTTTTTCACGGGGTTGTAGGAGCGCATGGAAACGCTTTCCGGGTACTGGAATTCGCACAGATGCGTGGTGACGTCCTTCGGGATGTCCACCAGCACCGGTCCGGGCCGGCCGCTCGTCGCCAGGAAAAACGCCTTCTTGATGGTAGCGGCGAGGTCTTTCACGTCCTTCACCAGGAAGTTGTGCTTGACGCAGGGCCGCGTGATGCCGACTGCGTCGCACTCCTGGAAGGCGTCCTGGCCGATGGCATGCGTCGGCACCTGGCCGGTGAGCACCACCATGGGGATCGAGTCCATGTAGGCCGTGGCGATGCCGGTCACGGCGTTGGTGACCCCGGGACCCGAGGTCACCAGGCACACCCCCACCTTGCGCGAAGAGCGCGAGTAGCCGTCCGCGGCGTGCGCCGCCCCTTGTTCGTGACGCACCAGGACGTGGCGCACCTTGTCCTGCTTGAAGAGTTCGTCATAAATGAACAGCACCGCGCCACCCGGATAGCCGAACACGTACTCGACGCCCTCTTCCTGCAGGCAGCGCACCACGATCTGGGCGCCGCTGAGCTCCACTGCCTTGACTCGATCCATGGCCTGCGATTGACGGGAAAACGTTGAACATTAAAGACTTGTTGCATTGCGGTCAAGCAACCGGACGTGGTCCGGCAGGGTGATTTTGGTAACATCGCCCGCAAATCGCACGCCGCCCTCGGCGGCAGGGAGAAGCACTGGCCTCGCGCAGCGAGCTTTCGGCCTTCCTCGAGGGTGCAGAGCGGCGCGCCTTCAAGCAGGCCGTGTATGCCGTGCGCGACGAGCAGGCCGCCCTGGACATCGTGCAAGACGCCATGTTGCGCCTCGCCGAAAGATACGGCGGGCGTCCCCCTGCCGAGCTGCCGATGCTCTTTCAGCGCATTCTGCAGAACGCGATTCGCGACTGGTACCGACGGCAGAAGGTGCGCTCCGCCTGGGTCACCCTGTTCTCGTCGATGCAGCCGGGACGCGACGAGAGCGAAGATCACGACCCCCTCGAAACTTTGGCGGCGGCCGGCGAGTCGAACCCGCACGAGACCCCGTCAGAGCATCTGGAACGGTCTCAAGTCGTTGAAATTATTGAACAAGAAATATCGAGGCTGCCGGCCCGTCAACGCGAAGCGTTTCTCATGCGTTACTGGGAGGAATTGGATGTCGCCGATACCGCCCGCGCCATGGGCTGCTCCGAGGGCAGCGTGAAAACGCACTGCTCGCGAGCGGCGCATGCGCTGGCCGTTGCGCTCAAGGCACGCGGGATTACGTTGTAGACCATGGACCACGAAGCACAATTTGCCCTGCGTGTGCGCCAGCAGCTGAACCTGGGCGCCCGGGTCAACGCGCGTATCGCGGCCCGCTTGCGCGCCGCCCGCGAGCAGGCACTCGCCCATCACGACGCCGAGCCGGTGGCAGGTCTCGCCCTCGCCGACCATGCGATGGGCCGCATCGGCGGTGCGCGCGGGTTGTCGCTGCGGGTGCTGCTGCCGCTGGCGATCCTCGCTGTCGCCTTCTTCACCACCTACGCATGGCAGCAGACGCAGCGCGCCGCGGAAGTCGAGGAGCTGGATGCACAGTTGCTTTCCGGCGATCTGCCGATCGACGCCTACCTCGACCAGGGATTCGCAGCGTGGCTCAAGCGGCGCGCCTCGCTACAGCCCTAGCGGCGATGGTCCTGTTCGCGGCGGCGCCGGCCGCGGCCGCGCCCGAGCCGGATCGCCGCTGGGCGCAGTTGAACGCCGAGCAGCAAAAGGTCCTCGCGCCCCTCGAAGGCGAATGGGACCGCCTCGAGCCGGTGCAGCGCGTGAAGTGGATCGGGGTCGCCAAGCGCTATCCCAAGATGACGCCCGTCGGACAAGAGCGCGTGCAGGCGAACATGAAGAAGTGGGCCAAGCTCACGCCCGAACAGCGCAAGCAGGCGCGCGAGAATTACCGGCGCATCAGCAAGGTGCCGCCCGAAAAACGCGGCGACCTGCAACAGCAGTGGGACGAATACCAGTCGCTGCCGCCGCGCAAGAAACCCGCGCCGGCGAAGTGACCCCGGGCATCGCGCGGCGCCTCGCGAGCGTTCTTTACGAAGCGCTGCTCGTCCTCGCGGTCGCGTTCTTCGCCGGATCTGCCTTCTACTTCGCTTCGCGCGGTGCGCCGCTCGAGGGCTGGCTGCTGCGCGCGCACCAGGCGTTCCTGATCGCCGTGTTCGCCGCCTATTTTCTCTGGTGCTGGCTGCGCGGCGGCCAGACGCTGGCGATGAAGGCGTGGCGCATCCGCTTGATCGAGGTGACGCCGCGCAAGGCGCTGCTGCGCTTCCTGCTTGCGCTCGTGCTCGTGCCGACGGGGGTCGGGGTGGCGTGGGCGCTGGTCGACCGCGACCGTCAGTTCCTGCACGACCGCATGGCGGGCACGCGGCTGGTGCGCGCCTAGCGCCGCTCGACCCACCACATCATCAGCACCGCCGCGAGGAAGAACGCCGCGCCCGGCAGCGCCGCGGCGGCGAACGGCGGCCAATTCTGCAGCAGTCCGATGTGGGCGAAGAGGCCGTTCAGCATGTGGAAGAAGATGCCGAGCATGATGCCGAGGAACACCTTCAGGCCCACCATGCCGGAGCGCGCTTGCATGTACGCGAACGGCAACGCCAGCGCCATCATCACCAGCGTGGCGATCGGGTAGAACACCTTCTTCCACAGGGCTATTTCGTAGCGCCCGGTCTTCTGCCGATTGCCCGCGAGGTGCTGGGTGTAGCGGTAAAGGCCCCAGGCCGACATGCGCTCGGGATCCACCACCAGCACGCTGATCAGATCCGGCGTCACGGCGGTGCGCCAGCGCGTCTGCGCGAGCTGCGTGCTGCGCGGCCCGTCGGCAGTAAAGTGGGTCTGTACGACGCCGCTCAAGCGCCAGGCGCCTTGCTCGAGATACTCGCCGAGCGCCGCCGACGTGATGCTGTCCAGCCGGTATTCGGCATCGAACGCGTAGATGCGCACGCCGCTCAGCCGGTTCGCCTCGCGCGCCTCGCGTACATTGATGAAGGCGCGCTCGTCCTTGAACCAGAGCCCCGATTGGAGGTCCTGCCCGATGGCTGCGGACAGCGCGCGCATGCGCACCTGCTGCGCCGCCTCCTCCGCGGCCGGCGCCACCCATTCGCCGATGGCAAATGTGACGGCCGCGAATACCAGGCCGGCGCGCAGCAGCATGCGGCTCGCCTGCCCCGGCGACATGCCGGCGGCGCGCATCACGGTGAACTCGGAATTGTTCGCCAGATGGGCGAGCACGTAGAGCGTGCCGATCAGCACCGCCACCGGCAGCAGCTCATAGGCGTGTGTCGGCGCGGACAGCAGCACGTAGGCAAAGACCTGCCGCAGGTTGTAGTCGCCCTTGCCCAGGTCGCGGAATTCACCCAGCAGGTCGAAAAACGCGAACAACCCGAGGAACCCGAGCAGGATGAAGGTCACCGCCGCCACGACCTCGCGGGCCAGGTAGCGATTCAGGGTGCGGCTGGCGCCCGTCATCGCATCAGCCCCGCAGCTTCAAACGCACGAGCGTCATGCGCTGCGCGAACAGCACCAGCAGCACGACCATGACGATCGCGTGCACGAGCCACCAGCCAACGGAGAAATCCAGGGCCCCCTGCGCCACGCGTGCCTGGCTGACGCTCAGCAGGTTCTGGTAGACGAGATAGGCGAGCAGCGCGAACAAGAGGTTTACCGAGCGCCCGGCGCGCGGGTTGACGAAGCTCATCGGGATGGCGAGCAGGGCGAGAATCAGCGCCGACAGGGGAATGCCGATGCGCCACACGAGCTCGCCACGATTCGCGTCGCTCGGATTGCGCAGCAGGGCGAGCGTGGACAGGCTCTTGTGCGTCGGCACCGGCTCCTCCCCCGCCGCCGACTCGACCCGCGCCTCGTAGCGCTCAAACTCCATCACTCGGTAGTCGGCCTCTCCCGGCACGCCTTCGTAGCGCCGGCCGTCGAGCATGACGATGAAGCGGTCGCCGTTGGCCGCCGTCTCCACGAGGCCCTTGCGGCTGAACATGACGCCCGTGCGACCGTGCTGCACGGAATTGACGAACACGTTCCGCACTTCGCCGGCGACGCTGCCGGCCGATTCGACGAAGAACACGCGGTCGCGCGAGCGCGATTCGCCGAATACGCCCGGGTCGACGCGCGCCACGTCGTCACGCGCATCGACGCGGCTGCGATACTGCTCGCTCGTGCGCACCGCCCAGGGCGCGATCACCGTCGACAGGGTCGCGATCACCACCACCAGCGGCGCGGCGAACGTCAGCACCGGGCGTACCCAGGCCGCAAGCGACAGCCCGGAGCTGAACCAGATGACCATCTCGGAATCCCGGTAGCTGCGCGTCACCGTGAGGAGCACGGTGACGAACAATGTGAGCGACAGCAGCACGGGCAGCGCGTTGAGCGCAAAGAAGCCGAGAAAGGCGACCACGGCGTCGGTCGGGATCTTGCCGCCCGCCGCCTGCCCCAGCAAACGCACGAGGCGCGTGGTGATGGCGATCAGGAACAGCGAGAGGAACACCGCCGTCGCCAATTGCGCGAACTCGCGCAGCAGCGCGCGGTGAAAGATCATGCGATACTTAAAGTACTCATTACACGGGAGATTCGGGTGGAATTTAGCATACGAGCGCTGGCGCCGCAGAGTGCGAAGGCCGGATGCCTGGTCCTCGGGGTCTATCAGGCAAGCGGCTCGGGGGCGCCGGTGCTGACGCGCGCGGCGGCCGCCGCGGATCGTGCCGCCCGCGGACGGCTGGGCGCGGTGCTCGCGCAAGGCGACCTGAGCGCCAAGGCGGGCTCGACGCTGCTGCTGCACGGCGTCGCCGGCCTGGCCGCGCAGCGCATCCTGCTGGTCGGGCTCGGGGAACAGAAGGAGTTCGCGGAAAGCGCGTTTCACAAGGCCGTGCGCGGCGCCGCCGTGGCGCTGCGCGAGCTCGGCGCACGCGATGTCGTGCTCTATCTCGCCGACCTGAAGGTTGGACGCCGCTCGGCCGCCTGGAACGTGCGGCATGCGGCACTGGGGCTGCGCGACGCGTTCTATCGGTTTGACCAGCTCAAGACGCAGAAGCAGCCGCCCGCGCCCGCGCTGGCCGACGTGACGCTCGCCGTGCAGGGCGGCACGGTTGGCGAAGCGGCGCGCGCGGCGCTGCGCGAAGCAGTGGCGACGGCCGACGGCGTCGCGCTGGCGCGCACGCTGGGCAACCTGCCGCCCAATATCTGCACCCCGGCCTACCTGGCCGACGAAGCGAAGAAGCTCGCGCGCCAGTTCAAGCTCGGCCTCGAAGTGCTGGAGCGTCGCGACATGGAGCGCCTCGGCATGGGTGCCCTGCTCGCGGTCACGCGTGGCTCGCACCAGCCGCCCAAGCTCATCGTCCTGCGCTACGCGGGCGGCGCGAAGAAGGCCCCGCCGCTGGTGCTGGTCGGCAAGGGCATCACGTTCGACACGGGCGGCATCTCGCTCAAGCCGGCAGGCGAGATGGACGAGATGAAATACGACATGTCGGGCGCCGGCAGCGTACTGGGTGTGCTGCGCGCGCTGGCCGGCATGAAAGCGCCGCTGAACGTGATCGGCGTCGTGCCGACGTGCGAAAACATGCCCGGCGGCCAGGCCTCGCGGCCCGGGGACGTGGTGAAGACGATGTCGGGGCAGACGGTTGAGATCCTGAACACCGACGCCGAAGGGCGCCTCATCCTGTGCGACGCGCTGACCTACGCCGAGCGCTTCAAGCCCGATGCGGTCATCGACATTGCGACGCTCACGGGCGCCTGCGTCATCGCGCTCGGGCACGTCGCCACCGGGCTGTTTGCCAACGACGACAAGCTCGCCGAAGGACTGCGCGCAGCGGGCGAAGACGCCTGGGACCGCGTGTGGCCAATGCCGCTCTGGGAGGACTACCAGGAGCAGCTGCGCTCGAACTTCGCCGACATGGCGAATATCGGCGGCCGGCCGGCCGGCAGCGTGACCGCGGCCTGTTACCTCGCGCGCTTCACGAAGAAACTGCGCTGGGCGCACCTGGACATCGCCGGCACGGCATGGAAGAGCGGCCGCGACAAGGGCTCCACGGGCCGGCCCGTGCCCCTGCTGGTGCGCTTCGCGCTCGCTCGCGCGGGACGATGACCCGGGTCGACTTCTATTTCAACGCCGCCGACAAGCTGCAGGTGGCCTGCCGGCTGGCCGGAAAGGCGCTCGAGCAGCGCAAGCGGCTCCTGATCTACGCGCCGCAGGCCGATACCGCGCAGCAGATCGACCGCCTGCTGTGGACCTGGCCGGCCACGGGCTTCGTGCCGCATTGCCGCGCCGAGGACGCGCTCGCCGCGCAAACGCCGGTGCTGATTGGAGCCGAAACGGACGCCGCCGCAGGCTGCGACGTGCTGCTTAACCTCTCGCCCGGGACGCCGCCGGCGTTCGAGCGCTTCGAACGCCTGCTCGAAGTCGTGGGGCGCGAGGACGCTGACCGGCAGGCCGCGCGCGAGCGCTATCGCTTTTACCGGGAGCGCGGCTACCGCATGGCGGACCACGATCTCGCGGGGGAGGCGCGCGGTGGCTGACCCCAATCCGCTGGTGCAACGCGTGGATGCGCTGCTCAAGCGTCACCAGGAGGCCGCCCCGGGCGGCGAAGACCTTCCGGTGCTGACCGAAATCGTGGATCCGAACCGGCCCGCCGGCCCGGCGGCGCTCGACGCCGCCGCCGTCGAGGCGCTGTCGCGCGAGTTGGAGCGCGCCGTTCTGGCGCGACTGGAAAACGAGCTGCAGCCTGCGCTCGCCGCGCTGGGCGACGCGTTGCGCGCGGCGCTGCGGGAAGCGGTGGCGGGCGCCATCGCCCGCGAGCTGCAGGCGCGCAAGCTCGACGCGGGCGCACTGGCGCAAAAACGATCCGCGCCCTCGGGCGGCTGAACGTGTCGCTCGACAAGAGCTTCGATCCGCACGCGGTCGAGGCCCGCTGGTACGGGCGCTGGGAGGACGCGGGCCGCTTTGCGCACCGCGGCGACGCCACGCCGGCCTATTGCATCCAGCTGCCGCCGCCGAACGTCACCGGCACGCTGCACATGGGCCATGCGTTCCAGCAGACGCTCATGGACGCCCTCATCCGCTATCACCGCATGCGCGGCGAGAACACCAACTGGGTGGTGGGCACCGACCACGCCGGCATCGCCACGCAGATCGTCGTCGAGCGCCAGCTGCAGGACGAAGGCAAGTCGCGGCACGAACTGGGCCGGGAGAAGTTCGTGGAGCGCGTGTGGCAGTGGAAGCAGCAGTCCGGCGCTTCCATCATGGGCCAGATGCGGCGCCTCGGCGCGTCCGGGAACTGGCGCTACGCCGACACCGAAAGGCAGAAGGCCGGCTACTTCACCATGGATGCGAAGATGTCGCGCGCCGTGGTGGAGGTATTCGTGCGCCTGTACGAGCAGGGACTGATCTATCGCGGCAAGCGCCTGGTCAACTGGGACCCGGTGCTCGGCACCGCGGTTTCGGATCTCGAGGTGGACAGCGAGGAGGAAGACGGCACGATCTGGGAGATCCGCTACCCCGGCGAGGGCTTCAGCCTCACGGTGGCGACCACGCGGCCCGAAACGATGCTCGGCGACGTGGCGGTGGCGGTGAATCCGAAGGACGCGCGCTACG
>JAOUGZ010000258.1 GCA_029865405.1 Betaproteobacteria bacterium | reverse complement strand
GATCCAGGTGAACAACGGCCCGGTGATCTACCACACCGGTGACACCGACGTGCACAACGACATGAGGCTGATCAGCCAGTTCTACAAGGTGGACGTGATGTTCGCGGCGATCGGCGGGCACTTCACACCATGGACCCGGTGCGCGCGGCGCTCGCTGTGGAGTGGGTGAACCCGAAGCAGGTGGTGCCGATGCACTTTGGCACTTACCCGATCCTCGCGGGCAGCCCGGCGCAGTCCAAGGCGGCGCTCGACGAGCGCGGGCTCGGCGCGCGCATGGTGGAGATGAAGCCGGGCGAGACGCGCGGCTTCTGAGCGCCGCGCGCGGCGGCGCCTAGTTGGCGGCGAGCAGCGCGAGCAGCACGAATACCACCGCTGCTCCCTGCCAGGCGATGCGCTGGAACATGAGCTTGTGGCTGGCCTTCTGGTCGGCTTCGCCGCCGTGCGCCATCGAGACGACGCCCTTGTAAAGCGAGAAGGCCGCCAGGCCCGCCGCGATGAAGACGAACACCGTCATTGCATCCATAGGCCACCTCCCGATGCGCCCGGCTCGCCGAAATGCGCGCGCGGTGCGTCCTTGGTCATGCGCATGAACGCACTGCGCGTCACGTGCACGACATGCTCGTGGTCGCCGGCCTCGAAGAACACGTCCGGCTGCTCGGCGAGCGCCTCCTCGACGATCATCGGCAGGCCGTAGGCCGCGCCGAGCGGCGGCACGGCGCCGAGCGCGCAGTCGGTGAACAGATCCTGCAGCTCCGCCTCGCTCGCCAGCCGCAGCGCGTCGCGGCGCAGCGCCGCGCCGAGTTGCGGCAGCGCGACGTGATGGCTGGCCGGCAGGACCGCCACCACGTAGCCCTTGTTGTCCTTGACGACAACGGCCTTCGCCAGGCGCGTGCCCGGCACGTGCATGGCGTGCGCCGTGCCGCTGCTGCTCACCGTGCGCGGGTGCGGAACGACTTCGTACTCAATCTGCTGCGCCGACAAGTAGTGCTGAACGCTGGGTGCGATGTTCATGTTCGCCTCCTGCGGCTGCCCGATCTCTCTTGCTTGCTACACCCGATCGGCGGGACGGGTTTTGACGTACGTCAAGCTTCCGCCGTCGCGTCGCCTATGGGAAGGCCGCAGCGCGCTGCAGCAGATCTTCCAGCCCCGGCTCGTCGGGGTTTTTCGGCTTGCCGGGATGGATGATGGCCACCTGGCAGCTCTCCGCGGCTTCGACGAGCTGGCGGTAGGTGCCGGCACGCGCGTCGACGATGCGTGCCTGCTTGTTGGCGTCGTAGGCGAACATCTTGTTGTTGATCTGGATGCACTCGTCGCAGCTCGAGCAGCGCGGCGTCTCGATGTAGGGCTCGTCGGAAGACGGTGGCGGGGCCGCTTCGGCGGGTCCCGGCGCGGGCGCGGCGGCCGCGGCGGGCGTCGCCACCCCGGGCGCGGGCGCGGGCGCGGACGCGGGTGCGGGCGCCGGCGCGGCGGCGGCGCGCTCTTGCTCCCACTTCTGCCGCTCGCGCGCCAGCAGCCGCTCGGCGTGCGAGTTGCGGATGCCGCCCAGCTCCTGCAGGCTGCGCCAGGCGTCGTTGCAGCGGCGCGCCTCGCGCAGCAGCCGCTCGTCGACGATCGCGTGGTGCACGAAATTTCGCTCGTCGACCATCAGCAGGCTCGGCAGCGCGTCGGGCACGCCCTTCGCCTCGCGCTGCACGCACTCGGCGGCCGGCACGCGAGCCGCGCCGCGGCCCGCGGACGGCGCGGCGGCGAAGTGCCCCGCGTAACGCGTGTCGCAGGCGGCGAAATCCATCAGCGTGAACGCCACCTGCACCCGCACGCGCTGGTGATCTGCGTCCTCGTAGGCGAACTCGTGCAGCGGCCAGTCGTGCTCGGCCTGCGGGTTGCCCTCGAGCGAGAAGCGCGACGCCCAGTCCGCGCCCGCCGCGGGATCGTAGCTGAAGGACGGAAACGCACGCGACTCGGTCGCCGCGGCGGCGACGAGGTAGGGCGGCAGCGCGCCGGCGTGGCCGCCGGCGCCCGAGTACACGCTGAGGAGCGACGCGCCCGGGTAGCGCATCGCCCGCAGGACGCGCTCGCGCTGCGCGCCGAGCTGGGCCGCGCTCGCCTGCAGGACGAGCACGCTGTTCAGCCCGAGGGCCATGTGCGCGAGCTGCCGGCTGTGCGCGCTCGCGGGCACGTGGCCCGCGCGCCCGGAGGGCTCGCCCAAAAGGTCGTCGGTCTGCAGCAGGATCTTCATCGGCAGGCCGCCCGCCAGGATCTCGAGCAGCGCGTCCTGCTCGGCGCCGCGCACCTGCGCGTCGCGCACGCACACCAGGTAGTCGGGGAACAGCGCCAGGTCCCGCAGGTCGAGGCCGCTCGCCGCGAGCCGCTCGAACAGCGCGTCGTGCCGCTCGCTGCTGAATTCGCCCTCGACCTCGAGCTCGGCGAGCGTGATCGCCTTCGCCAGCCGCATCATGTCGGGCACCCGCGCGCGGAACGCCTGCAGCGCGGCCGCGCAGCTGTCGAAGCGGAAGTCGAGCGCTTCGACGCCGGGCGCGGCGTAGAAGCGCTGCGCGCGCAGGTCGGCGAGCGTCGCTCCGATGCGGCCGCGGCGGGCGTCGCTGAGCGCGGTCTGCACCGACACCGTGCCGAGGAACCGCGACATCGATTCGAAATCGAACGCCTGGTCGTGGAGCGCGCCGAACGACGCCTTGAGGCTGGCCGCGCTGCGGCCCGCGGCCGAGCGTGCGCGGTCCGCGCGCAGGATGTCGTCGAGCTTGACGATGAGGCGCTCGACGTGGCGGCGGAAGGAGGCCGCCTTTTCCGCCTGCGCGGCGCGCCAGACGTGGGCGAGCAGGCGGGCCGGGAGCGCGGCATCGCAATCGACGAGCTCGCCTTCGATTTTGCCGAGGGCGGCGAGCGACCCGGTGCCGCCGGCAGCGGCGGCGCGCAGCTCGCCCTCGATGCGCAGCGCCTTCGCCCGCTCGGCGCCGCCCTCGATCAGGCGCTCGACAAGCGCGGTGAGCGGCTCATACACCCGCCCGTCCGCGGCATCGGCGCGCAGCACGAGCGGGAAGTCGTAACGCAATCTGGTCAAATCGCGGTACGCGGCGAACAGCGCCGGGCGCAGCGCCGGCGCCGCGGGCGCGCCCGGTGCCGCAGCGGCCTGGTGGCCGGTCACGTAGGCGGCGGCGTCGGGATGGACTTCGGCGTGCACGGCCAGCGCCTCACGGGGGCCAGAAGGTGAACTTGTCGAGCTCGGCCTCCAGCCCCTGCTTCAGGTTCGCGATGGTGCGCAGGCCGGGCGTCGCGCGCAGCTCCTCGTAGCACGGCACCGCCGGGTTGCGGTACAGGATGCCCACCGGGATGCTGTCGGTGTCCGACGCGATCTCGCGCGCGCGGTCGATATTCGACGGGTCGTGCGCAACGGTGCTCCGGTAGACCTGCTTCAGCCCGTCGCTCACCCGGATGCCCTGCGGGTGGTCCAGCATCAGGATGCGCTTCGGGTCGTGCAGCCACGGGTCCCAGATTTTCGGCAGCCATTCCGGGCAGCGCTGCACGATGCGCACGAAGGAAAAGCCCTGGTGGTGGTAGGCGGCCTTGACGACTTCGTAGAGCGACTCGGGAATCCAGTCCACCGCCTGCGCGACGAAGGACACGTTCTGCACCCCGAGCGTGACGGAGAGCGGCTGCAGCGCCTCGAGCGTCGAGCCGCGCGGGGTGGTGTTGCTCTTCGTGCCGCGCGGCGAGGTCGGCGAGGCCTGCATCTTGGTCAGGCCGTAGATCTGGTTGTCGTGCAGGAACACCGTGATGTTCATGTTGTAGCGGATGGCGTGGATCCAGTGCGCCGCGCCGATCGAGCAGCAGTCGCCGTCGCCGGTGTTCACGAACACGGTGAGGTCGGGCCGCGCCAGGCGCACGCCCTCGGCCACCGGCAGCGCGCGGCCGTGGATGCCGTGAAAGCCGTAGGTGCGCATGTAGTGCGGGAAGCGGCTCGAGCAGCCGATGCCCGATACGAACACGGTCTTTTCCGGGCGCAGGCCCTCGTCGCGGCACAGCCGCTGCACCGAGGCGAGGATCGCGTTGTCGCCGCAGCCGGTGCACCAGCGCGGCACGGCGCTCTGGTAATCCTCGATCTCGTAGCGCTGCTCGCACAGCTGCAGCAGGCATTCGGTGGCCATCATGGTCATCGCGCGCGCTCCTTGGCTTTCGGCTTGAGCGCGTCGAGCAGCACGCGCCGGATGGTGCTCGGCTTGATCGGCTGGCCCTTGACTTCGCTCCAGCAGTCGATGTCGACCAGGGTGCGCGCGCGCAGCAGCAGCGCGAGCGCCGAGTAGCGCCGGTTGTCCTCGTCGATGATGGCGTCGTCGGGCCGGTCGCTCCAGTTGCCCTCGATCGTCATCACCCGGCGGAAGCGCTGCATGATTCTCTTCAGGCCGCCCGGCAGCGGCTGCAGGAAGCGCAGGTGCAGCGCGGACACCTTGTGCCCGTCCGCGCGCAGCGCGGCGACCGCTTCCTCGATCGCGCCCTGGGTGCTGCCCCAGCCGACAACCAGCAGCTCGCCCGAGTCGCCGCCGAACACGGGCGGCGTCTTCAGCGTCTTCTGCAGCGCCGCGAGCTTGAGGCTCCTGAAGTGGATGCTCTCTTCGTTGACCTCGGGGTCGTAGGCGACGTGGCTGGCGCGGTCGTGCGCCAGGCCGGTGAGCGTGTGCATGCCGTTCGGCTGGCCGGGGATGAAGCGCCGCGCGAGGCCGGTGGCCTCGTTCCAGTCGTAGGGCTTCATGCCCTCGGGGATCGCGCTCTGGTCGACGGGCGGCGCGACCCAGGACTCGCTGAACGCGGGGCGCGCGAACGGCTGCTGCGAGGTCGCGAGGCTCGCGTCCGAGAGCACCACCACCACCATGTTGAAGGTCTCGGCGATGCGCCGCGCGGTGATGATCGAGTAGAAGCAGTCCTCGA
>JAOUGZ010000257.1 GCA_029865405.1 Betaproteobacteria bacterium | reverse complement strand
AGGTCTGCGTCGGCGAGCGCGCGCGCCTCGGCGGCGTAGACCTCGACGAAGGCGTGCAGCTTGCCGTCGAGCTTCTCGATGCGCGCGAGGTGCGCGGCGACGATGTCGCGGCTCGAGCAGCGGCCGCGGCGCAGCTGCTCGGCCTGCTCGAGCAGCGTGAGGTCAGTGAGTTCGATGGCGGTTCTCCCCGAAGTACGGCGGCATGTTCGCCGTGGCGCGCCTCGGCTGTCAACGCTCGTTCGCGCCGCGTTATTGACGCGCCGGGTGCGCCGCCGATAATGCGGCCATGGCCCTGGACCTCGTGATCCGCGGCGGCAAGGTCGCCACCGCCGGACGAACCCTCGATTGCGACGTCGGCATCCGCGACGGGCGGATCGCCGAGCTGGGCGCGGGCCTGAAAGCCGAGCGCACGATCGAGGCGCGCGGCAAGCTGGTGCTGCCGGGCGGCGTCGACAGCCATTGCCACGTGGAGCAGGTGTCCTCGTTCGGCATCCTGTGCGCGGACGACTTCTACTCGGCGACGGTGTCCGCGGCCCACGGCGGCACCACCACCATCGTGCCGTTTTGCGCGCAACACCGCGGCGATTCGCTCGCGGCGGTGCTCGCCGACTACCACCAGCGCGCGAAGGCGAAGGCGGTGGTCGACTACGGCTTTCACCTCATCATCGCCAATCCGGACGCGCAGACGCTCGGCACCGACCTGCCGGCGGCGATCGGCTCGGGCATCCGCTCGTTCAAGATCTTCATGACCTACGACCGCATGCGCCTGATGGACGAGCAGATCCTCGACGTGATGGCCACCGCGCGGCGCGACGGCGCGCTGGTCATGGTGCACGCCGAGAACCACGGCATGATCTCCTGGCTCGCCGGGCGCATGGTGAAGCAGGGCAACACCCTGCCGCGCTATCACGCCATCTGCCACACGCGCGGCTCGGAATCGGAGGCGATCCAGAGGATCGTCGCCCTGGCCGAACTCGTCGACTGCCCGATCCTCATCGTGCACGTCTCCACGCCCGAGGGCATCGAAGCGATCCGCCAGGCGCGCGCGCGCGGCCTCAAGGTGTACGGCGAAACCTGCCCGCAGTACCTGTTCCTCACGGCGAAGGACATCGACATCGGGCTCGCGGGCGCGGCGTTCTGCTGCTCGCCGCCGCCGCGCGACGAGGCGGCGCAGGAAGCCTGCTGGCAGGGCCTCAAAGACGGTGTGCTGCAGGTGTACTCCTCGGACCACGCGCCCTATGCCATGGACGCGAAAGGCAAGCTGCCCAAGGGCGAGGCCACCACCTTCAAGGAGATGGCGAACGGCGTGCCGGGGCTGGAGCTGAGGCTGCCGCTCCTTTTCACCTACGGCGTGCAGGCCGGGCGCATCACGCTGGAGGAATTCGTGCAGCTCACCGCGACGCGCCACGCCGAGATCTACGGCCTTGCGCCGCGAAAGGGTGCGATCGCGGTCGGCGCCGACGCCGACCTCGCGATCTGGGACCCCCAGAAGAAGGTGCGCGTCACGAAAGAGCTGTTGCACGACCAGACCGGCTACACGCCCTACGAGGGGCGCGAGCTCAAGGGCTGGCCGGTGACGGTGCTCTCACGCGGCGCGGTGATCGTCGACGGCGGCAAGCTCAGCGCCGAGCGCGGGCGCGGCCAGTTCCTCGCGCGCGCGCCGAGCGCCGCGCTCGAGCCCCTCGGGCGGCAGGTGCCCGAGATGGCGCAGCTCGCCGCCTGGAACACCCCTTTGCAACTCTAGGATCCGCCATGGCAAGACATCTCAAGATCGCCGCCGCGCAGCTCGGGCCGCTGCACCGCAAGGACACGCGCGCTGACGCTACCAAGCGCCTGGTGGCGCTATTGCGCGAGGCGCACGGCATGGGGGCTAAGTTCGTCGTCTTTCCCGAGCTCGCCTTCACCACCTTTTTCCCGCGCTGGTGGATTGAGGACCAGGCCGAGGTCGACGCGAAGTACTTCGAGCGCACGCTGCCCTCGGCCGAAACGCAACCGCTGTTCGACGAAGCGAAGAAGCTCGGCATCGGTTTCTACATCGGCTACGCCGAGCTCACCGAGGAGAAGGGCAAGCTGCGGCGCTTCAACACCGCGGTGCTGGTGGGCCCGGACGGCAGCTTCGTCGGCAAGTACCGCAAGGTGCACCTGCCCGGGCACGCCGACCACAAGCCCAGGGCCGCCTTCCAGCACCTGGAGAAGAAGTACTTCGAGGTCGGCGACCTCGGCTTTCGCGTCTGGCGCTACATGGACACCATCACCGGCATGCTGATCTGCAACGACCGGCGCTGGCCCGAGGCGTTCCGCGTGCTCGCGCTGCAGGGCGCCGAGATCGTGGCGCTCGGCTTCAACACGCCGACCGAGAATCTGCACTACCCCGAGCCGCCGGCGCTGCGGGTGCACCATCACCTCATCATGGCGCAGGCGATGGCGTTCCAGAACGCGACCTGGCTCATCGAGACCGCCAAGTGCGGCCACGAGGACGGCTTTCGCATGTTCGGCCACTCGCTGATCGTCGCGCCCTCGGGCGAGATCGCGGTGAAGAGCCAGACCGAGGAGGACGAGGTCATCTGCTACAACTGCGACATCGACCTCGCCGCGAACCTGAAGAAGACCATGTTCAACTTCGCCGCGCACCGGCGCCCCGAGCACTACAAGCTGATCGTCGAGCGCGTCGGCGCCGAGGTCACGCCCGCCAACGAGGCGCCGCAGCGATGACCGACCTTGCGATCGCCGAGCTGACGCCCCTCGAGCGCTACAAGCTCCTCATCGGCCTGGTCATCCCACGGCCGATCGCCTGGATCTCCACGGTGAACGAGAAGGGCGTCGCCAACTGCGCGCCGTTCTCGTTCTTCAACGTGTTCAGCGAGGAGCCGCCGCTGTGCATGGTGAGCTTCAACCGGCGCACTGACGGCAAGCTGAAGCACACGCTCGCCAACATCCAGGCCACGGGCGAGTTCGTGGTGAATCTGGTGGACGAGGCCACCGCCAACGCGATGCATCTCTCGAGCTACGAGTACGACGAGGCGGAGAGCGAGTTCGAGAAGACCGGACTCACGCCGGCGAAGGCAAAGCTCGTGCGGCATCCGCGCATCGCAGAGGCCGCTGCCTGCTTCGAGTGCAAGGTGGAGCGGCGCCTGGAATGGGGCACCGGGCGCGAGATGGTGATCGGCGAGATCCTCCTCGTGCACGCGCGCGAGGGCGTCATCGACCCGGTGTCCAAGCGCGTCTCGGAGGAGCACTACAAGCCGATCGGGCGCCTGTTCGCCAACCGCTACTGCACGACGCGGCAGCGCTTCAACCTGCCGGGGAAGCTGCCGGAGTGAAGTCCTTCTTCGACAAGCCCGGCGGCAAGGTGCGCCTTGGCAGGATCTCGGCCGAGCCGCCCAAGGGCATGACGCGGGAGAAGGCCGAGAAGCGCTTCGCGTCGCTCGGCAAGGAGCTCTTCGCGCTGCAGGACGCGATGTTCGGCGCCAAACTGCACAGCGTGCTCGTCGTGCTGCAGGGGCGCGACAGCGCCGGCAAGGACGGCAGCATCAAGCATGTGGTGGGCTGCCTCAACCCGCGCGGCGTGAGCGTCGCCTCGTTCAACGTGCCGACGCCCGAAGAGCAGCAGCATGATTTCCTGTGGCGCGTGCACCGCCACGCGCCGCGCCTGGGTGAGTTCTCGATCTTCAATCGCTCCCACTATGAAGACGTGCTCGCCGTGCGCGTGCATCGACTCGCGCCGAAGAAGCTGTGGCGCGCGCGCTTCGATCACATCGTGGATTTCGAAAGGCTGCTCGCCGAGCACGGCACGATCGTGCTCAAGTACTTCCTGCACATCACCAGGGACGAGCAGCTCGAGCGCCTGCTCGAGCGTGAGGCAAATCCCAAGACGGCCTGGAAGCTCAATACCGGCGACTGGCGCGACCGCGCCCACTGGAACGACTACACCGAGGCCTACGAGGACGCGATCTCGAGGACCGCGGCCCGGCACGCGCCGTGGATCGTCGTGCCGGCGAACGCAAAGTGGTACCGCAACCTGGTGATCGCCGAGTCGATCGCCGATGCGCTGCGCAGGCACCGGGCGCAGTGGGCGGACAAGCTCGAGGACATGGGCAAGGCGGGCAAGGCGGCGCTCGAGGCGTACCGCGCGCAGCGCGGGAAATCGAAGGCCTGAGCTACAACCCGGCCCAGTTCAGCCGCACGCGCGCCAGCGCCATCGCCACCGCGGCCTGCGTCGGCTCGACCACCGGGATCCCGATCGCGTCCTGCAGGGGCTTGCGATAGCGCGCCATGCCGGCGCAGCCCATGACGACCACGTCCGCGCCGTGGGTATCGCGCAACGCCTGGCCGACCGCGACCATGCGGCCGAAGGTCTTCTTTTCGTCGGCGAGCTCGGTCACCGGCAGCCCGACCGGCAGCTCGCCCGCCATGCGCTCGGACACGCCGAGCGCGCCGACGTACCTGAGATGCCGCGCGATCGACTGCTTGAGGATGGCGATGACGCCGAACTTCTGCCCCAGGGTCAGCGCGGTAAGGATGCCGCATTCGGAGATGCCCAGTACCGGCTTCTTCGTCACCTCGCGAATCGAGTGCAGTCCCGGGTCGCTGTAGCAGGCGATGACGAAGGCGTCGTAGTCCTTCTCGCGCTGGCGCACCAGATTGATCAGCGGCGCCACCACGCCGTCGACGTGCTGCTGCGTTTCCACGCCCGGCGGGCCCTCCTTGAGCGTCACCGCGTCGATGCCGGGGCCGTCCGTCAGCCGCAGTGGCTCGCAGGCCTCGTCGATGCCGCGCGTGACGGCCTCGGTCGAGTTCGGGTTGATGACGAGGATGCGCTGGGCCATGGTCAGTGCAGGGCGATCTGGCGGTGCTCGAAGCGGCTCAGCAGCCGCACCAGCGGCCACAGGCACACGAGGTAGATGATACCCGCGGCGATGATCGGCGTGGCGTTGTAGGTGAGCGACTGCGCCTGG
>JAOUGZ010000256.1 GCA_029865405.1 Betaproteobacteria bacterium | reverse complement strand
CACGACGCGCGGCGACCGGCTCTTCATCGCGCTGCTGTTCGCCGCCTACATCCATCTTGTCTGGCTTGCGACGACGCGTCTCCCGCTCTGGGGGGCCTCGATCGTCGCGCTGATCGTCGCGGTGCTCGTTTTCCGCAAGGTGTAGCCGGGCATATCGCTCGTCTCCTCCAGCTCGGGATGACCGGCCGCAGTTGCGGGGCGCCGGCACCGCGACGACCGGCTCGCGGCAGGGTCGCCGATGCTAAACTTCGCAGCGCCATGCCCCTGCCCATATCCGAAGTCGAGCGCGAGCTCACCCATACGCGGCGCGTGCGCTACGAAGGCTACAAGCGCACCGACGGCCTCTGGGACATCGAGGCCCACATCACCGACGTCAAGAACCACGATTTCACGCTGAAGACCGGCGTGCGCCGCGCCGGCCTGCCGGTGCACGACATGATCGTGCGCGTCACCATCGACCGCAAGTTCAACATCGTCGACGCGATCGCGGTGTCGGACGCGGTGCCCTATCCCGGCGGCTGCGAAGCTGCGGCGCCGGAGTACCGCAAGCTCGTCGGCCTGAACCTGCTGAAGAAATTCCGCGAGGGCCTGAAGGCGCGCCTGGGCGGCGTGCAGGGCTGCACGCACATCACCGAGATGCTCGCCGCGCTGCCGACGGCCGCGGTCCAGACCTTCGCCGGCGAGATGCGCGAGGACCGGCCGGCCGGGAGGAAACCCTTCCAGCTCGATCACTGCCTCGCCATGGACACGACGGGCGAGACGGTGAAGAAGTGGTATCCGGAGTGGTACATGGCGAAGGCGGAGAAGGCGGGCGCATGAAGATCCACGAGTACCAGGGCAAGGAGATCTTCCGCAAGTACGGCGTGCCGACGCCGCGCGGCGTGCCGGCGTTCAGCGTCGACGAGGCAGCGCGCGCGGCCGCGCAGCTTGGCGGCAAGGTCTGGGTGGTGAAGGCGCAGATCCACGCCGGCGGCCGTGGCAAGGGCGGCGGCGTCAAGGTGGCAAGATCGCCCGACGAGGTGCGCGCGCACGCGAAGAAGATCCTCGGCATGCAGCTCGTCACGCACCAGACCGGGCCGCAGGGGCAGAAGGTGCGCCGGCTCCTGGTCGAGGAAGGCGCCGACATCGCGAA
Organism: Betaproteobacteria bacterium; assembly: GCA_029865405.1. Next base: position 3,849 of record JAOUGZ010000256.1, on the reverse strand, counting down.
AGAGCTCTACGTAGGGATGGTGGCCGACCGCGGCACGCAGCGCGTGGTGCTGATGGCCTCGTCCGAAGGCGGCATGGACATCGAGGAAGTGGCGGCGAAGACGCCGCAGAAGATCCACAAGGTATTCATCGACCCGGCGGCGGGCCTTGCCGAGGGCGAGGCGCGCGACGTGGCGCGCAAGATCGGCGTGCCGCAGGCCTCGCTCGGCCAGGCCGCCGAGCTGCTGCGCAACCTGTACCGCTGCTACTGGGACACCGACGCCTCGCTCGTCGAAGTCAATCCGCTGGTCGTCACCGGCGACGGGCGCGTCGTCGCGCTCGACGCGAAGCTCACGTTCGACGACAACGCGCTGTTCCGGCACGAGGACATCGTGCAGCTTCGCGACCTCGACGAGGAGGATCCGCTGGAGATCGAGGCCTCGAAGCACGACCTGTCCTACATCTCGCTGGATGGCAACATCGGCTGCATGGTGAACGGCGCGGGCCTTGCCATGGCGACCATGGACACCATCAAGCTCTACGGCGGCGCGCCGGCCAACTTCCTCGACGTCGGCGGCGGCGCCACGGCGGAGAAGGTCACTGCCGCCTTCAAGATCATGCTTTCCAACCCGAAGGTGAAGGCGATCCTGGTCAACATCTTCGGCGGCATCATGAAGTGCGACACCATCGCCGCCGGCGTGGTCGCGGCGGCACGCGAGGTGAAGCTCGCGGTGCCGCTCGTCGTGCGCATGAAGGGCACCAACGAAGAGCTCGGCAAGAAGATCCTGAAGGACTCCGGCCTGCCGATCATCTCCGCCGACAACATGGCGCAGGCGGGGCAGAAGGTGGTCGCGGCGATCTGCAAGAAGAAGGCGGTGAAGAACAAGCCGGTGAAGAAGAAAGCGCCCGCGCGCAAGGCGAAGAAGAAGGCCGCGAAGAGGAAGAAGAAATGAGCATCCTCGTCAACAGGAACACGCGCGTGATGACGCAGGGCATCACCGGCAAGACCGGCATGTTCCACACGCAGACCAGCCGCGCCTACGCCAACGGGCGCGAATGCTACGTCGCCGGGGTGAACCCGAAGAAAGCGGGCGAGGACTTCGAGGGCATCCCGATCTTCGGCACGGTGCGCGACGCGAAAGAGAAGACCGGCGCGACGGTGTCGGTGATCTACGTGCCGCCGCCATTTGCCGCGGCGGCAATCTGGGAGGCGGTCGAAGCCGATCTCGATCTCGCCATCTGCATCACCGAAGGCATCCCGGTGCGCGACATGATCGAGGTGCGCGACCGCATGCAAAAGCAGAACCGCAGGACGCTGCTGCTCGGACCCAACTGCCCGGGCGTGATCACGCCGGGCGAGCTGAAGATCGGCATCATGCCGGGCCACATCCACAAGAAGGGGCGCGTCGGCGTGGTGTCGCGCTCCGGCACGCTGACGTACGAGGCGGTGGCGCAGCTCACCGAGCTCGGCATCGGCCAGTCCACCGCAGTCGGCATCGGCGGCGATCCGGTGAATGGCCTCAAGCACGTCGACGTGCTGAAGCTGTTCAACGACGATCCCGGCACCGACGCGGTGGTCATGATCGGCGAGATCGGCGGCTCGGACGAGGAAACGGCGGCACAGTGGGTGAAGAAGAACATGAAAAAGCCGGTGGTGGGATTCATCGCCGGGGTCACGGCGCCTCCGGGCAAGCGCATGGGCCATGCCGGCGCCATCATCTCGGGCGGCAAGGGCACGGCGCAGGAGAAGCTCGCCGTGATGCAGGCCTGCGGCATGAAAGTGACGCGCAACCCGGCGGAGATGGGCCGGCTGCTGAAGTCGGTCCTCAAGTAGGTGCTGCGCCGGCTGCTCGCGAACGCGTTGATCGCGAGCGGTGCCCGAGCGGAGCGCAGTGGCAACCTCGGCCTTGCGGGCCGGCGCTACCGCGCCGCCGTGGCGGTGGCGCCCCGGTACGCGCGGGCGCACCTCAACCTGGGCGCGGCGCTCGAAGCGGACGGCGACGCATCCGGCGCTCTCGCCGCGTACCACGCGGCCCTCGGCGCCGAAGCGGACAACCCCTTTGCGCATTACAACGTCGGACGGCTGCACCACGCGCGCGGCGCGACCGACGCGGCCGAAGCGCATCTGCGCCGCGCGCTGCAGCGCAAGCCGGATTTCGCCGATGCCCTGATCGCTCTCGCCAACGTGCTCGATGCGCGCCGCGATGCGACCGGCGCGGCGGCGCTCCTGCGCCAGGCGCTGGCCCTCGCACCGTCGGATGGCGGGGCGTGGTTCAACTACGGCGAGCTGCTGTGGCGCCTCGCGCGCTACGATGAGGCGGAGGACGCGCTGCGCCGTACGCTCGAGATCGAGCCCCGCTTCATCCCGGCCTGGCACCTGCTCGGCAACCTTCTGCGCGGCACGTCGCGCCTCGCCGAGTCGCTCGAGGCGCTGGCCGCCGCGCGCCGCCTGGAGCCCGCGCGTTTCGACCTGGAGTCCATGGAGCTGCTCACGCTCACGCTGTCCGACGCGCTGTCCGCCGAGGCGCTGTTCGAGCGCCAGCGCGGCTTCGGCGCGCGGCTGGAGGCCGCGGTGCCGGCGCGCCGCGCGGCGCACGCGCAGAGCGCGGACCCGGAGCGGCGCCTGCGCATCGGCTACGTCTCCTGCGACTTCAACCGCCACCCGGTCGCCTGGTTCGTGCTGCCGCTGCTCGAGCGCCACGACCGCGCCGGCTACGAGCCGATCTGCTACTTCACCGGCGACAAGGTGGACGAAGTCACCGCCCGGGTGCGCGGCGCGGCTTCCGGCTGGCGCGACGCGACGGCACTGACCGACGCGCAGCTCGCACAGCAGGTGGCGCAGGACGGCATCGACGTGCTGGTGGACCTCACCGGGCATGCCGGCGCGCTGCGGCTGGGCGCGTTTGCGCAGCAGCCGGCGCCGGTGCAGGCGAGCTGGCTCGGCTATCTCGGCAGCACCGGGCTCGCGCGTATCCAGTACCGCCTGAGCGACGCGCGCGCCGATCCACCGGGCGCCGCCGACCGCCTGCACACCGAGAAGCTGGTGCGCCTGCCGCACAGCCTGTGGTGCTACCGCCCCGTGCACGACGAGCCGCACGCGCCCGAGCCGCCGCTGCGCGCGCGCGGCTTCACGACCTTCGGCTCCTTCAACCACGCGCCCAAGCTCTCGGCCGCGGCGCGCCGCCTGTGGGCGCAGATCCTGCGCGGCGCGCCGGGCGCGCGGCTGCTGATCGTCGGTTTTCCCGAAGGTCGCGCGCGCAGCGCTCTGCTGCGCGAATTTGCCGATGCGGGCATAGACGGTTCGCGGTTGACGGTGCTGCCGCGCGTCTCGTTCGGCGAGTACCTGCGCGAGTTCGACGCGGTGGACCTGGCGCTCGATTCCCTGCCCTACGGCGGCGGCACCACCACCTTCGACACCCTGTGGATGGGCGTGCCGGTGCTGACGCTCGCCGGCGAGCGCTCCGCCGGGCGCAGCTCGGCCAGCATCCTCGGCGCGCTCGACCTGCATGATTGGGTGGCCACGACGCCCGAGGACTACGTGCGCCTGGCGCTCGCGCACGCCGCCGACGGCGCGCGGCTCGCGGCGCTGCGCGCCTCGCTGCGCGCGCGGCTGCGCGCCTCGCCCCTGATGGACGAGGCGGGCTTCACGCGCGACCTGGAAGACGCCTACCGCATGATGTGGCGCACATGGTGCGCGCAGCGCATCACGTAGAATGGCGCCTGCCCAATTCGACGAGGCGTCCATGTTCGGTAACTGGTTCAACACCAAGGAGGTCGACGAGGTGGCGGACACCATCGTCGCCGACCTCGTGAAGCGGCTGCCGCCGGCGCCGGGCCCGCATACGCGCAAGACGGCCGACCGGCTGCGCAA
>JAOUGZ010000255.1 GCA_029865405.1 Betaproteobacteria bacterium | reverse complement strand
ACGAAGGATTTCGACTGGGACGGCCCGAACACGCAGGCGCTGTTCGCCATGACGGCGAAGTACGGCCTGCCGTACTTCCAGAACTTCGTGAATTCCGACCTCGAGCCGAACATGGTGCGCTCGATGTGCTGCCGGCTGCAGCTCGACCTGCGCGAGCTCCTCAAGCGCGGCAACGGCCTGTTCGGCTCGGCCGAGCAGACCGGCTCGGTGGGCGTGGTGACCCTGAATTGCGCGCGCCTCGGGTACCTGCACCGCGGCGACGAGGCGGCGCTGCTGGCGCGCATCGACGCGCTGCTCGACATCGGCCGCACCACCCTCGAAATCAAGCGCAAGGTGATCCAGCGCCACATGGACGCGGGGCTGTTTCCGTACACCAAGCGCTATCTGGGCACGCTGCGCAACCACTTCTCCACGCTCGGCGTGAACGGGCTGAACGAGATGATCCGCAATTTCACCGGCGGCGCGCTCGACATCACCAGCGAATGGGGGCACGCGTTCGCCTGCCGCGTGCTCGAGCACGTGCGCGCGCGCATGGTCGAGTTCCAGGAGCAGACCGGGCACCTGTACAACCTGGAGGCGACGCCGGCCGAAGGCACCACCTACCGCTTCGCCCGGGAGGACCGCAAGCGCTACCCCGGCATCCTGCAGGCGGGCACCGACGAGCTGCCCTACTACACCAATTCCTCGCAGCTGCCGGTGGGCTTCACCGACGACCCGTTCGAGGCGCTCGAGCGCCAGGAGGAGCTGCAGGCGAAGTACACCGGCGGCACGGTGCTGCACCTGTACATGACCGAGCGCGTGAGCTCGCCCGAGGCGTGCAAGAGCCTCGTGCGCCGCGCGCTATCGCGCTTTCGCCTGCCCTACGTCACGGTGACGCCCACGTTCTCGATCTGCCCGGGACACGGCTACCTCGCGGGCGAGCACCAGACCTGCCCGCAGTGCGCGGCCGCGTGCGAGGTCTGGACGCGCGTCATGGGCTATCACCGCCCGGTGTCCTCGTTCAACAAGGGCAAGCAGGGCGAGTTCCACGAGCGCCGCTTCTTCGAGGAGGAGAAGTGCTCCGCGTCGGCGGCCTGACGCGCTGCTCGGCGAGCGACTATCCCGGCAAGCTCGCCGCCGTGGTGTTCTGCCAGGGCTGCGCCTGGCGCTGCGGCTATTGCCACAACCCGGAGCTGCAGCCGGCGCGCGGCCGCTCGGAGATTCCCTGGCGCGACGTGAAGTCGTTCCTCGAGCGCCGCCGCGGGCTGCTCGACGCGGTGGTGTTCAGCGGCGGCGAGCCGACGCTGCAGCCGGGGCTCGCGGCGGCGATGCGCGAAGTGAAGGCGATGGGCTTCCTCGTCGGCCTGCACACTGCGGGCGTCGCGCCGCGGCGCCTCGCCGAGGTGCTGCCGCTCGTCGACTGGGTGGCGATGGATGCCAAAGCGCGCTTTGATGACCACGAGCGCGTCACCTGCGTGCGCGGCAGCGGCGCGCGCGCGCGCGCGAGCCTCGAGCTCATCCGGGCGAGCGGGCGCGCCTGCGAATTCCACACCGTGGCAGCCGCTTAGCCGGCCGCGAATAGCGCGCCGGCGAGCAACGCGCCGTGAATCAGCGCCGCGCCGATGGTGGCGCGGATCGCCGGATCGAGCGCCGCGGGACGCAGCGCGTTGCGCGCCAGGATGCGCGCGGCGCTGAATGCGGGAAAGGCCGCGGCGAGCGCGATGAGCGCGAGCGCCGGCAGCGCACCGGCGAGCACCGCGCCGACGAGCCACAGATACGCGGCGGCCGCGATCGCCGGATAGAGCCAGCGTGCGCGCATGGGCCCGAAGCGCACGACCAGGTTCCTTTTGCCCGCGGCGGCATCGGCCTTCACGTCCGGGAACTGGTTGATGAACAGCAGGTTCGCCACGTGCAGGGCGTAGCCCAGGCCTGCGGCGACCGGCGCCCAGGAGAGCGCGCCGCGCTGCACGTAGTCGGCGCCGACGACGACGATCAGCCAGCCGCAGGCCACCGCCGCCTCGCCCACGCCCCGGCTCATGAGCTTGAACGGCGGCGCGGAATAGGCCCAGCCCACGGCAAGACCCGCCAGGCCGATCCAGATCAGCCCGGGGGCGGAGTAGTGCGTGAGCCAGAGCCCGGCGGGCACCACCGCCATGAGCAGTACGTAGCCGAAGATGCCGGTCGCGCCCACGCTGATCAGGCCGTTCTGGATGAAGCGGCTGCCGCCGGTGAAGGGGTAGCGCCGCTCGGTGTTGGCGGCGTCGCTGCCGTTCAGCGCGTCGTAATAGTCGTTCAGCACGTTGATGCCGGCGTGCGCCACCAGCGCGAAGGCGAGCGTGACGAACGCGGTCGCCGGGTCGAGCGCGACGCCGCCGGCGTAGGCGCTCGCCAGCCCGAGCAGGCAGCCGACGAGCGTGACGCTGAGGAACGCCGGCCGCGTCGCGGCGAAATAGCGCGCGAGCGGATTTCTGAAGTCAGCGAGCGTCGGTTCGGCGAACGCCATTCAGGCCGCCGAGGCGACCGCCGCGCGCCCGAACCAGGCGAGCCGCTCGCGTAGCCGCACCACCTCGCCGACGATGAGCAGCGCCGGCGGCTTCACCGCCGCGGCCGCCGCCGCCGCCGGCAGCGTCGCGAGCGTGCCCACGATCACGCGCTGCGCCGGCAAGGTCGCCTTTTCCACCAGCGCCGCGGGCAGATCGGGCGCGAGCCCGTGCTCGACGAGCCCCTGGCAGATCGCTTCGACCCCGCCCACGCCCATGTACACGGCGATGGTCTGCTGCGGGCGCGCGATCGCGCGCCAGTCGAGCTGCACCGCGCCCTTCTTCTGGTGCCCGGTGACGAAAACGCAGGATTGCGCGTAGTCGCGGTGCGTGAGCGGGATGCCGGCATACGCGGCGGCGCCCGCCGCCGCGGTCACGCCCGGCACCACTTCGAAGCCGACGCCCTGCGCGGCGAGCGCCTCGATCTCCTCGCCGCCGCGCCCGAAGATGAACGGGTCGCCGCCCTTCAGGCGCACGACGCGCTTGCCTTCGCGCGCGAGGCGCAGCATCAGCGCATTGATCTCTTCCTGGCCCAGGGCATGGTTGTCGTGCTCCTTGCCGACGTAGATGCGCTCGGCGTCGCGGCGCGCGAGATCGACGAGCGCCGGCGCCACCAGGTGATCGTAGAGCACCACGTTCGCGCGCTGCATCACGCGCAGCGCGCGCAGCGTGAGCAGCTCCGGGTCGCCCGGCCCGGCGCCCACCAGGCTGACGAAGCCTTGCGCCGCGCCGGATGCCGCCTCGCCCTCGAGGTCTTTCTCGAGCCGGTGCGCCGCCGCCTCTTCCGCCCCGGAGAACATGAGCTCGGCGACCGGGCCCTCCATCACGTCTTCCCAGAAACGCCGGCGTGCTTCCGGATCGGGGATGCGCCGCTTGGAGGCGGCGCGAAAGCGCGCGGCGAGCGCAGCGAGCCGCCCGAAAGAGAACGGCACCGCCGCCTCGATGATCGTGCGCAGCTTCCGGGCGAGCACGGGCGAGCTGCCGGCGCTCGAGATCGCGATCTGCAGCGGCGGCCGGTCGATCACCGAGGGCATGATGAAGCTCGAGCGCCCGGCGTCGTCGGCGACGTTCACCGGGATGCGCAGCGCGCGCGCCGCGACCGACACCGCCTCGTTCACGTCCGCATCGTCGGTCGCCGCGATGGCAATCTCGGCGCCCACCAGGTCGCCCGGCGCGAAGCGCTTCGCCTCGTGGCGCAGCGCACCGAGCAGCGTCAGCTCGGTGAGGCGCGCGCAGAGCTCGGGGGCGATCACCGTGACGCGCACCGCCGAGTGCAGCAGCACCTCGGCTTTCAGCGCGGCGACCGGGCCGCCGCCCACCACGACGCCGGGTTTGCCGTTGAGATCGAGGAAGGCGGCGAAATAGGCGCGGTCGGCAGCAGGGGCGATGCTCACGGCCCTGACTTTATGGGCCGCGCGCGGCGCAACATTGATCTAGGTTAAATGTGCCGCGCGACCCTCCGGCACCCTTGCAGCATGCACCGAATCGCTCTAGCGCTCGCGCTCGCCACGGCCGCCACCGGAGCCTGGCCGGCCGAGCCGGCGCCCGCGCGCCGTGCCGAGCTGCTGCACCTCGTGCGCCAGGATTGCGGCTCCTGCCACGGGCTGACGATGAAAGGCGGCCTCGGGCCTCCGCTCGAGCCTGCGGCGCTCGCCGGCAAGGATCCCGCATTCCTGAGCTTCGTCATCCTGAACGGCCTGCGCGGTACGCCGATGCCGCCCTGGAGCCGCTTCGTGTCGGAACCCGAAGCGCGCTGGATCATCGAGCAACTGCAAAAAGGACTTCCACAGTGAAAACCCTGATCGCCGGCATGCTGGCCCTGGCGCTTGCGGCCTGCGCGTCGCCGCCCCGCGGCACGGGCGATCTCGGCCTGGTCGTCGAGCGCGCCGCGGGCCGCGTCATGCTCATCGAAACCAGCGGCCGCACCGCGCTCGGGCGCGTCGAAGGCCTGGGCGACCTGTCGCACGCCGCGGCGGTGTTCTCGCGCGACGGCCGCTACGCCTACGTCTTCGGGCGCGACGGCGGCCTCACCAAGGTGGACCTGCTGCGCGCGCGCATCGCCGCCCGCGTGATCCAGGCGGGCAACTCCATCGGCGGCGCCATCTCCCAGGATGGCAGCCTGATCGCGGTGGCCAACTACAAGCCGGGCGGCATTCGACTGTTCGACGCCCGCACGCTCGAGCCCCTGGCGGAGGTTCCCACCGGCGCGAAGGTGGTCGGCATCGCGGATGCGCCCGGCAACCGCTTCGTCTTCAGCCTGTTCGAAGCGGGCGAGATCTGGATCGTGGACGCGTCCGCGCCGCGCGCGCCCGTGGTCACCCGGCTCAAGGACATCGGCAGGCAGCCCTACGACGGCTTCGTCACGCCCAACGGCCGGCACTACATCGCGGGCCTCTTCGGCGAGGACGGGCTCGCGCTCGTCGACCTGTGGAATCCCGACAAGGGCGTACGCCGCGTGCTCGCCGGCTAC
>JAOUGZ010000254.1 GCA_029865405.1 Betaproteobacteria bacterium | reverse complement strand
GGACGCCCGAGTTCTTCAAGGACCAGAAGGAAATGACGCAGCGCGGCTGGAACAGCGTCACGGTCCCGGGCTGCGTCTCGGCGTGGAAGATGCTGTCGGAAAAGTTCGGCAAGCTGCCGTTCGAAAGACTGTTCGAAGCGGCGATCCGCTACGGCAAGGAGGGCTTTCTCGTCTCGCCGACCATCGCTTCGCAATGGGCGAAGCAGGTGCCCGAGCTGAAGAGCCAGCCCGGCTTCGCCGAGGCTTTCCTGCCCGGTGGCAGCGCGCCGCAGCCGGGCACGCTGTTCCGCTTCCCGGACCACGCCGCGACGCTGGAAGCCATCGCGAAGACCAAGGGCGAGGCGTTCTACAACGGGCCGCTCGCCGAGCGCCTGGCGACGCACTCGAGACAGCACGGCGGCGTATTGCGCATGTCCGACATGGCCGCTCACCGGTCCGACTGGGTAACGCCGCTGCAGATGGACTACCGCGGCTATACGCTGCACGAGCTGCCGCCGAACGGCCAGGGCATCGTCGCGCTCCTCGCGCTCGGCATGCTCGGGCATTTCGACCTGAAGAGCCACCCGGTGGACGGGCCCGACAGCCTGCACCTGCAGATCGAGGCGCAAAAGCTCGCCTTCGCCGACGCCTGGCGCTACGTGGCGGATCTCGAGCACATGGACGTGAAGCCCGCGCAACTGCTCGACGCCGGCTATCTCAAGGATCGCGCCAAGCTCATCGATCCGAAGAAGGCCCAGGATTTCGGTCCCGGCAAGCCGCCCAGGGGCGGCACCGTGTACCTCACCGCGGCCGACGCTTCGGGGATGATGGTGTCCTTCATCCAGTCGAACTTCATGGGCTTCGGCTCCGGGGTGGTGGTGCCGGGAACCGGCATCTCGCTGCAGAACCGCGGCGGCACCTTCACGTTGAAGACCGGGCACCCGAACTGCGTCGGGCCGAGAAAGCGCCCCTACCAGACCATCATCCCGGGATTCGTCACCCGGGAGGGCAAGCCGGTGATGAGCTTCGGCGTGATGGGCGGCACCATGCAGCCGCAGGGCCACGCGCAGGTCATGGTGCGCATCGCCGACTACGGCCAGCACCCGCAGGCGGCCTGCGACGGGCCGCGCTTTCGTTTCGTGCAGGGCATGGACGTGAGCGTGGAGGAAGGCAAGTTCGCCGCCTCCACCCTGGAAGCGCTGCAGGCGCGCGGCCACAGGATCGTCAAGGTGGACGACTACAACCAGTTCGGCAGCGCGCAGATGATCTGGAAGACCGAGGGCGGCTACATCGCCGCCAGCGATCCGCGCCGCGACGGCCAGGCCGTGGGGTTCTGAGCATGCTGCGGATCTGGGGACGGACCAACTCGGTCAACGTGAAGAAGGCGCTGTGGTGCGCCGAGGAGCTCGGGCTGAAGTACGAGCGCATCGACGCCGGCATGGCGTACGGCGTCGTCAACACGCCCGAGTACCGCAGGATGAATCCGATGGGACGCGTGCCGACCATCGACGACGACGGCTTCGTGCTGTGGGAATCGCACAGCATCGTGCGTTATCTCTGCGCCAAGCACAGCGCCGGCAATCTCTGGCCGACCGATCTGCAGCTGCGCGCGAGCGCCGAGCGCTGGATGGACTGGGCGTTTTCCTTCCAGGCGGCGATGCGCGACGTGTTCTGGGGCCTGATCCGCACGCCGCCGGAGAAGCGCGACGCCGGGGCGATCGAGGCGGGCTGCAAGCAAAGCGCCGAGCTCGCCGCCCTGCTCGATGCGCATCTCGCCGAAAAGAAGACCTACGTTGCCGGCGCCAGCTTCACCATGGGCGATATCCCCATCGGCTGCGAGGTGCAGCGCTGGCTGCGCGTGCCGATCGAGCGGCCCCCGCTGCCGCACCTCGAAGCCTGGTTCAAGCGGCTGCGCGAGCGCGCGCCGTTCCTGAAGATCGTCGACCAGCCGCTGACATGACGAAAGTTGCGATCGTCACCGGCGCGGCGAGCGGCATCGGCCTCGCCTGCGCCGAGCGCCTGGCCGCCGACGGCATGCGGGTGGTGCTCGCCGACCTCAACGAGAAAGCCGGTGCGGCGCACGCCCAGCGCCTCGGCGGCACGTTCGTCGCTGCCGATCTCGCGACGCGCGAGGGCTGCCGGGCGCTCGCCGACGCGGCGTTGAAGGCACACGGCGGCGTGCACGTCCTCGTCAACAACGCCGGCTTCCAGCATGTTTCGCCGATCGAGGCGTTTCCCGAGGACCAGTGGGAACGGATGATCGCGCTGATGCTCACGGCGCCGTTTCTGCTCACGCGCTACTGCTGGCCGGCGATGCAGCGGCAGAAGTGGGGCCTCGTCGTCAACATCGCCTCGATCCACGCCCTCGTCGCCTCGCCCTTCAAGGCGGGCTACATCTCCGCCAAGCACGGCCTGATCGGCCTGACGCGCACCGCGGCGCTCGAAGGCGGCGAGCACGGCATCACCGTGAACGCCATCTGCCCGGCGTACGTGCGCACGCCCCTCGTCGACAGCCAGATCGCCGACCAGGCGAAGGCCAACCGGATGTCGCCGGACGAGGTGATCGAGAAGATCATGCTCGCGCCGGCTGCGGTGAAGCGCCTGATCGAGCCGCGCGAGGTGGCGGATTTCGTCGCCTACCTGTGCGGCGAGGCCGCCGGGACCATCACCGGGGCCGCACTGACCATGGATCTGGGCTGGACGGCGCGCTAGCGGCGGGCGCATATTCGGGGAACGCGGCCGCAACAGCGTGGTCAGCACCCTAGGCGGCCCGATCGCGAGAAGCGCCAAGGAGGAAATCATGGAAGCCAATACGATGCGCTGCAAGGAGTGCAAGGGTGAAATGAAGCTGGGCGCGCTCGATGCGCTGGCCGGCGAGGAGCAGGGCGTGCGCGTGCGCATCGAGGGCATGCCCGCCATGCAGTGTGCGCAGGGACACAAGCGCTTCGTCGCGCCCGATTTCGCCGTGAAGCTCATGAACGCCCTGCTCGTCGACAACAAGCTCGTGGCGCTCGATGCGGCCAGGGAGAAGGGCCTGCTGCGCAAGCGCAGTTGCTGCCCCAAGTGCGGCCAGGAGCTCGGCGGCAGCGCTGCAGGCAGTGTGCAGGTCAAGCGCCAGCTGGAGCTGCCCGGGCTCGCCGCATTCGGCGTGCAGGTGGAGCTGCCGAAGCTGCGCTGCGCGTCCTGCAGCACCGAGAGCGTCCCACCCGAGAAAGCCGTGGTCGACGGCCTGATGAAGGCCTCGGCAAGCGCCTTCCGCTCGGCGAACGTCTCGCCTATCTGAGCTGCGCGTCGCGCTCGGCCCGCGGCAGCGCCGCGAGCTCGCGCACGCGCGCGTAGAAGCGCCCGAGGTCGCCGCCTGCCTCGGCGAGCAAGCGCTCGAAGCCGGGCACTTTTTCCGTGTACGTGGCGAACGAGGCGAGCACGGCGTTGCTGGGCTCGGCCGACTCGAAGCCGCGCATGCGCGCGAGCCAGGGCCGCAGGGCCTCCAGCGCTTCGCCCTTGCGCCGGCGCATCTCGTCCGGGTCAAGGCGCGAGCCGTAGAGCGCCAGCAGGGTCTTGCGCGTCTCCGCCAGCAGCGCCTGGAATTCTGCCCGGCCGGAGGGCGCCGCTGCGCGCCCCGTCTCGCGCAGCCAGCGGCGCACCCCCTCGCGCTCGACGACGACGGCGAACGACTCGTTGAACGACGAATCGTCCTTGACGTAGACCACCTGGTGCGCGAGTTCGTGGAACAGGAGCCGCGCCAGTTCGGCGTCCGGGTAGTCGATGAAGGTGGACAGGAGCGGATCGTCGAACCAGCCGAGCGTCGAGTAGGCGGGTACGCCGTAGACGAGGACGTCGTAGCCGGCTGCGCGTTGCGCCGCCGCGTGGCGTGCAGCGTCCTCGCGGTCATAGTAGCCGCGGTAGGCGACGCAGCCCGCGACGGGAAAGCACGACTGCACGGGCTCGAGCGCGAATTCCGGTGCGGCGACGACGTTCCAGAGGGCATAGCGCCGCCCGAGATCGGCGTAGCTGCGGTAGGCGCCGCTCTCGGGCAGCGCCAGCACGCGCGTGGCGTAGTCGCGCAATTCGCCGGCAACGCGCAGGCGCGCCTTCAGCGCGTCCGGCACCCGCGGATCGGCGAGCACGTCCGCCACCGGCCGCGCGGCGGCGCTGACGGCGAGCTGCCCGCCCGCGGCCTGGCCGTAGTACGCCAGCGTCTCGCAGCCGGCAAGCGCGCCGGCGCTAAGCAGGATGAGTAAAGCGCGCATTGCGCAGGAAGGCCACCACCTGCCGGGCGACGCGCGCCGACAGGATCATCGCGCTGTGGCCGATGCGCAGCACGATGCGATCGCGCATGCCCTCGACCTCGGTCTCTTCCAGGCGCACGACGCCGTCATTCGGCCCCGGCAGCGCGCCGAACAGGCGCCCCAGCCCGAGCGGCAGCGTGCCCGCGAGCACGCCGAGCGGCTCGGGCCGCGTCCAGTGCGCGGCGCGCCCTTCGGACCACAGGGCATGGGTCGAGCCGAGAAACCACCGCCCCCAGCCGAGCTGCCCCAGGCGCCGGCCGGCGAAGTTGCCGCGCACGGGCGTGCCGAGGAGCACGACATGGCTCGCCTGCACCTCGGCGTGCCCTTGCAGGGCCGCGAGCACCACGAGCCCGCCCAGGCTGTGGCCGATGAAATGCGCCGGGCCGACGTCGCGCGCGAAGCGCGCGAGGCGCTCGGCGTGCGTCTCGAGCGGCCGCGCGCGGCCGGGATAGGAGAACAGGTGGCAGCGGAAACCAGCGCTGGCGAGCCGCGCGGCGAGCGGGGTCATGACGACGGCGGGCACCCACAGTCCGTGCACCAGGATGACGTCGCGCGGCGCGTTCACGCCGGACGCCGCAGAAGCAGGCGCGCGCCGATCAGCAGCCCCGGCACGCCGAGCAGCGCGTACGCCACGCCGTACCCGCCGCCGAGCGCGAGCACGAGGTTGAAGGCAAGCGGCGTCAGCACCACGCCGAGAAAGGTGAAAAACAGGCACCCGCCGGTGGCCTG
>JAOUGZ010000253.1 GCA_029865405.1 Betaproteobacteria bacterium | reverse complement strand
CTGCCCGCGGACGCCGTCGACTGGCGCATCGGCGCCGAGGTGAGCGAGAAGGCGCGCGGCATCTACAAGGCACGCCTGTACAGCGCGAGCGCCGAGGCGCGCGGTCGCTTCAGCGTGCCGGCGCAATTCGGGCTCACGGAGCCCGCGGAGCGCATCAAGTGGGGCACGCCGCGGCTCGTGGTCGGCGTGACCGACCCGGGCGGCATCCGCAGCGTCTCGCCGCTCACCGTCGCCGGCGCCGGGCACGCCTTCGAGGCCGGCTCCGGCGACGAGCCCGCCCTGCCCGGCGGCGTGCACGTGCCGCTTCCGGGGTTGCGCGCGGCGGCACAGTCGATCGAGTTTTCCTTTTCGCTCGAGCTCGCGGGTTCCGAAGCCTTCGCCGTCGCGCCGCTCGGCAGCAATGCGACGGTGACGATGCGCGCCGACTGGCCGCATCCCTCCTTCGCCGGGCGCTTCCTGCCGCTGCGGCACGAGATCGGCGCCGACGGGTTTACGGCGCAGTGGCAGGTCTCGCAATACGCCGCGCCGGGGGTCTCGAGCCGGCACGAGCTCGCGGTGTCCTTCATCGAGCCCGCGGGCCTCTACCAGCAGCTCGAGCGCGCCTCGAAGTACGGATTTCTCTTCATCGGCCTCACTTTCGGCGCGTTCCTGCTCTTCGAGCTGCTCAGGCGCCTGACGATCCACCCGATCCAGTACGCGCTGGTGGGCCTCGCGCTGGCGATGTTCTTCCTGCTGCTGACGGCGCTCTCCGAGCACATCGCCTTTGGTCGGGCGTACCTGATCGCCACGCTCGCCTGCGTCGGGCTGATCTCGGTGTACCTGATGCGCGTGCTGCGCAGCGCGGCGTCGGGCCTCGCCATCGGCGCGGCGCTGGCTTCGCTCTACGCGATGCTCTACGCGCTGCTCAAGGCCGAGGACTACTCGCTGCTCGGCGGGGCGCTGCTGCTGTTCGGATTGCTCGCCGCGGTGATGCTCGCGACGCGGCGCGTGGACTGGTACGCGTTGAACGGCGCGCGGTCCGGGGTCAGCGGATGACCGCCGCCTGAAAGTAGAAATCGAGCATCGTCGTCAGCGGCGCCGGGGTGCCGCGCAGCCGGCTGCGCAGCGCCGCGCCTTCCCAGCAGTCCACCAGCAGGCTCGCCATTTGCCGCGGTTCGGACTTGGCCGGGATGTCGCCGTTCTTGCGCGCCTCCTCCAGGCAGACGGCGATGCGCCGCGCGATCTCGGCGAAGCAGCCCTCGACCTTGCGCCGGAACACCTCGCTCACGCCCGAGAGCTCCTGCCCGAGCCCGCCCAGCAGGCAACCCATGTAGCCCTCGCGCCGGTAGTGCTCGCGCGTCAACTCGAAGAACCCGCGCACCCGCTTGAGCGGCGGAACGTTCTTGTCGCCGAGGCAGGCGTCGAGGCCCGCATGCACGTTCTTCATGTACTCGTCGATGACCTGGAGCGCGAAGTCCTCCTTGTCCTCGAAGTGATGGTAGAAGGAGCCCTTCGGCGTGCCCGTGGCGTCGAGCAGGGCCTGGATGCCAAGGTCGTGATAGCCGTGCTCGAGGAGCATGGCCAGCCCCGCGTCGAGCAGACGCTGCTTGGTCTGGTGCGCCGGCTCCATGGCGATCGGTTGGCGAGGCATAGCGGGGCGCCGCAGTGCGGCGCCCCGCTATGTTAGCCCTTTACCTTCGCGATCATGTGATCGATGACGCGGCAGTGCTCGTACTGGGGGCTGAACATGATGATCTCCGCGTCGGCGTCGACCCTGACGTTGTGCCCGGGCGGCCAGTGAAAAAGGTCGTTCGCCTTCACCGTCTCCTCCACGCCGATGGTATCGGTGGTCGTGATCTGGCCGCGCAGGACGAAGCCCCAGTGGGGGCATTGGCACATGTCGCCTTCCAGTCCCACGAACAGCTCCGTGGTATCGACGCCCGCCGCCAGCGTGAAGTACTCGCCGCTGACCTGGCCGAAGCCGCTCGCGAGCCCGAACTGCGTTTTCTGACGTATCACCACGCCCGGGATTTCCATCCGCACGTCCACCTCGTCTTTCGCCACTCGCATGACCGTGACTCCTTTTGACCGGGTTAGCTCCTACTAGACCGAGTGGTCTAGTGAGGGACTATACGCGGAAATCGGCTGCCGTCAATGGCGCGAGCTAGGGCAGGTCCATGCCGTCTTCGCGCCCCTTCGGGCGCGCGCCGTAGGCCGGCAGCGTCGTCAGGCGCGGATCGTCCACCGCGCCGCCGACGGTGAAGTGGTACAGCGACTGCAGGTCGATGCCGCTCAAACCGAAGACCTGGTGCACCGGGTCGTCGAAGTAGCAGCCGATGCCGGTCGCGCGCACGCCGGCCGCCTCCGCCTCCAGGTACAGCACCTGCCCGATCGCGCCCGCCTCCCAGAACAGGCGCCGGTAGAACCACGGCCCTTGCGCCACCAGGTGTTCCCGGTACTCGGCGATCATGCCGAGGGCGAACGCGCCCTCGCCCGCGATCTCCTGGCGGCAGCTCACCTGCGTCGCCAGCTCTCGCGCGTCGCCGCGCTCGAGCAGACGCAGCGGCAGGTCCGGGGGACAGCCCGGCGGCGCTTCCCAGGCGAACTCTGCGCGCATGCTGCGCTTGAGCTGATCCAGCTTCGCGGAGTCGCGCGCGAGCGCATAGAGCCCCGGTTCGAGGCCGTCCACGCGGTGCACGAAAAGGCAGAGGTGGATCGCCGGCGCCCAGGGGATTGCGTCCCAGGGCACGGGGCGGCGCAGCACTTCGAGCTCGGCGCGCGGCATCAGCCGCGAGAGCATGCGGTAGAAGCGCTCGGCCGGAATCGACGTCTGGCCGTCGCAGGCTTGGAGACTGCGCCGCTGGCGGATGATCCGCCCCGCCGCGGGCCCGGCGCCGGCGGCCGGCTGTCGCGTCGACGGCTGGGGAAGAACCAGCGCGCGCGGCTCACCGGGCGGCTTGCGCGAGGCCGCCGCCACGCTGCCGATGATCTCCCACGGCACCGGGTCCTGCGGGCTGAGGCGGTTCGCCCGGCCGTGCCAGGGCTGGCGCGCGAGCTCTTGCACTGCCGCCGGCTCCAGGGCGAGCGGCAGCGCCGCGCCGTCCTGCACGCCCTCGCTCGGCCAGACGGCCATGACGAGCTCCGCGCTCTCGCGCTCCGCGTCCGCGAAGTCCGCGTCGCGGTCCAGGCCGAGCAGCGTCTCGAGGGTGTCATCGGCGAGGCCCTCCAGCACCACCGCCGACCAGCCCAGCGTCGCCGCCGCGATGCGCAGCGCCCCGAGCGCGTGGCCCGCGTCGTGCAGGCAGTAGCGGAACGCGCGCTCGCCGTACTTCCACGCCTCGCGCCAGACCACCGACGACAGGCCGACGAGAAAGGTGCGCGGCGGAAAGCCGCGCATCATTCGCGCGAAGAGCGCCTGCGGGCAGTCGGCGCGCCGCTCGAGCGCGTGCTCCTTCGGCGCGTAATGGAACACCCCCGGCAACGCGGCAACCCCGGGCAGCGCGCCGATCAGCAGATAACCTTCGGTAGGATGCAGGTTGCCGCTGGAGGGATTTGCGCGCAGCGCCCAGCGCGTGCCCCCCGCCTGCTTCCACGCCGAAACGGCGAGCGAGTACTCGAAGAACCGCGACAGCGTTTTCGCCGTGAGCGCCGCGCTCGCGGCAGCGCCCGAGTCGAACAGGCTCGCGTACGACGGGGACAGCGGTTCGTCGTTCGCCCCGAGCAAAGGCAAGCGCGCCAGCGCCGCGCCTTGGTAGCGCCGGAACGGATCCGGCTGGTTCGCCCAGTCCAGTTGCCCGGGCCCGGCGGCGAAGCGGTTCAGATGATGCTTGGTGCGCTCGTGATAACGCAGCACCGATTCGAGCTGGGAGGCGTCGGGCGTGCCCACTTTCGGCGCGGCGGACCCTAGGCGGCGAGCGCCTCGGTGCTGCCCTCGAGGTAATCCTCGTAGCTGCCCTTGAAGTCGACGATGTCGCCGCCGGGCTTCAATTCGAGGATGCGCGTGGCGAGCGAGGACACGAACTCGCGGTCGTGCGAGACGAAGATGAGCGTCCCCGGGTACCTGTCGAGCGCGCCGTTCAGCGACTCGATCGATTCCATGTCGAGGTGGTTGGTGGGCTCATCGAGCAGCATGACGTTCGGCATGCCGAGGATCAGGCGGCCAATGAGCATCCTCTGCCCTTCGCCGCCCGAGATCACCTTCAGTGATTTCTTCTGGTCGTCGCCTGAAAAGAGGAGCTGGCCGAGGGTCGCGCGCACGAGGAGCTCGTCCTGCGCCTTGTCCTTCCGGCGCCAGCGGCCCATCCAGTCCGAAAGCGTTTCCTCGCCCTTGAATTCGTCCGCCGGGTCCTGCGGCCAGCAGCCCTTGTTCGCCTTCTCGGCCCACTTGACGGTGCCGGCGTCGGGCTTGAGGCTGCCTTCGAGGCATTTGAGGAGCGTCGTCTTGCCGACGCCGTTCGGGCCGATGATCGCCACCTTCTCGCCCGCCTCGATAGTGAGGTCGAGGTTCCTGAAGAGCGGTTTGTTCTTTTCGTAGCCCTTGGCGAGGCCCTTCGCCTCGAGGGCGAGGCGGTGGAGCTTTTCTTTTGGGTCTACGAGGAATCTTATGAACGGGTACTGGCGGCTCGAGGGCTTCACGTCCTCGACCTTCAGCTTCTCGATCATCTTCTGGCGCGACGTCGCCTGCCGCGCCTTCGCCTTGTGGGCGCGGAAGCGCCGCACGAAGTCCTCGAGGTCGGCGATGCGGTCCTTCGCCTTGGCGTTGTCCTTTTCGAGCTGCTGCTTCGCCAGCGTGGAGGCTTCCATGTAGTCGTCGTAGTTGCCGGGGTAGACCTTGATCACGCCGTAGTCGACGTCCGCCATGTGCGTGCAGACGCTGGAAAGAAAGTGCCGGTCGTGCGAGATGATCACCATCGTGCTGGTGCGCCGGTTCAGCACGTCTTCCAGCCAGCGGATGCTGTGGATGTCGAGGTTGTTGGTCGGCTCGTCCAGCAGCAGGATGTCCGGGTCGCCGAAGAGCGCCTGCGCGAGC
>JAOUGZ010000252.1 GCA_029865405.1 Betaproteobacteria bacterium | reverse complement strand
CACGCCGCCGATCAGCTCGGCCGAGCCGAAGGTGAAGCGGCTGTTGCCGGTCTCCAGGTCGACGCCGACCGTGCCGAGGGCGAAGCCGACCAGGGCGGAGATGAGGCCGAGGCGCCAGCTGCCGCCGAGCATGACGATGAGCGTCGACAGGCCCATGACGACGAGCAGGAAGAACTCGGGCGGACCGAAGCCGCGTGCGAGCTGCGAGAACGGCGGCGCGAGCAGCGTGATGAGGACGACGCCGAGCGTGCCGCCGACGAAGGAAGCGACCGCCTGCATGACCAGCGCCGGTCCGGCGCGCCCCTGCTGCGCGAGCGGGTAGCCGTCGAAAGTGCTCGCCACCGAGGACGATTCGCCCGGCGTGTTGAGCAGGATCGAGGTGATGGTGCCGCCGTACTGCGCGCCATAGTAGATGGCGGCGAGCATGATCACGGCGCCCGCGGGATCCATGCCGAAGGTGATCGGCAGGAGGACGGCGAGCGCCGCCGCCGGGCCGAAGCCGGGGATGATGCCGACCACCATGCCGATCATCACGCCCGCGAACAGGTACGCGAGATTGAGCGGCGAGACGGCTACCGAGAAGCCGAGCAGCAGGTTGGCGAACAGGTCCATCAGAACGGCAGCAGCCCGCGCGGCACCGCCGCGTTCAGCCAGACGCGGAACAGCAGGTAGATGGCGAGCGGCAGCAGTACGGCGAGCAGCGCGTTCTGCAGGGTGCGGCGGCGATTGAGGTAGGCGAGGGCGGCGGCCATGTACGCGATCATCGAGAGCAGACCGCCCAGCACGTCGAGGGCGGCGACGAACACGCCCGACAGCAGGGCGAGGACGGCGGTCGCCCGCCAGAACCTGGACAGGCGCTCGCGGTCGCGCTGCCGCAGCTCGGTGGCGAGGCTCCAGGCGCACAGCACGACGAGGGCGCCGCCGACGATGCGCGGGAAGAAGCCCGGTCCGAGCCGCCCGGCCGAGGACAGCAGGGCGAGCTCGGCGAATGCGATCCAGGTATAGCCGCCGGCGAGCAGCAGGATGCCGGCGAGGAATCCCGCGCGCATGGCGAAGCCGGGGCCGCGGCTACTTGATGGCGCCCGACTTCCTCAGGATGTCGGCAAAGACGCCCTGGGTCTTCTGCAGGAAGGCGCGGAAGTCCTCGCCGTAGAGCACGTTCTCGGTGAGGAGCTGCTTGTCGATGTACGCTTTCCACTCCGGCGTCTGCACGACCTTCTTCATGGTCTCGATCCACCACTGCTGCGCTTCTTTCGGCACGTCGGGCGGCAGCACCAGCCCGCGCGGCAGCGAGATGCCGATCTCATAGCCGAGCTCGGCGAACGTCGGCACCTTGCCGAGCGCCGGCGGCGTCGACTTGCCGCTGAAGGCGAGCGCGCGCATGTCGCCCGACTGCATCAGGCCGAGTACCTCGCCCGGGTTCGACATCGCCGCGTCGAGCGAGTTGGAGAGCAGCGCCGTGATCAGCTCGCCCTGCTTGTTGAACGAGACGTAGTTGAACGTGAATCCGGCCTTCTCGGACACCAGCTTGGGCACGATGAAGTCGATGTTCACGGCGCCGATGCCGCCGATCGAGGGCGGCTTCGCCTTCGCCGCGGCGATGAACTCCTGCAGCGTCCTGATCTTCGAGTCCTTGCTGACCATCAGCAGCATGTCGTCCGAGGCGAGCAGCGCCACCGGGGTGAAGCTCGCCGGCTGCCAGGGCGTGTTCGCCTGCAGCGGCGTGGTGATGAAGCTGCCGCTGGTGCTGGTGATGTGGTAGGGGTTGCCTTTCTGGCCGAAGACGAAGCCCCAGCCCTTGGCGCCGCTGCCGCCGGGCTTGTTGTCGGCGACGATGGTGTCCGGGTAGAGCTTGTACTTCTCCAGGATCGAGATCAGGGTGCGCGACATGATGTCGTTGCCGCCTCCCGGGCCGAAGGCGATGGTCCAGTCGAGCCGCTTGCTGGGATAGAGCTCCTGCGCCTGCGCGCTCGTGCTCGCCAGGACAGCAGCAGTGGCTGCAGCGGCGAGCAGCCCGACGTGTTTCGAGAGAGTCATGGTGGGTTTCCTCCTCCTGCGCTAGTCTCCCATATTCTCAGCCGATTATGGCAAACCGGGAGGCCGGCATGGGCGCCAGCGACGTCGGGCAGGATCTTCTTTACGAGGTGCGCGACGGCATCGCGCGGGTGACCTTCAACCGCCCGCAGGCGCGCAACGCGCTCACCTTCGCCATGTACGACCGCCTGGCGGAGATCTGCGCCGAGGTCGACAAGGACCGCTCGATCAAGGCGATGCTGCTCACCGGCGCCGGGGAGAAGGCGTTCGCCGCCGGCACCGACATCTCCCAGTTCCGCGCCTTCGACAAGCCCCAGGACGCGCTCGACTACGAGTCGCGCATCGACCGGGTGCTCGGCGCCCTCGAGCGCTGCCGGGTGCCGACCGTGGCGGCGATTCGCGGTGCCTGCACCGGGGGCGGCGCCGGCATCGCGGTGTGCTGCGACCTGCGCATCGCGGGCGCCAGCCTGCGCACCGGGTTCCCGGTCGCGCGCACGCTCGGCAACTGCCTCTCGAGCGGCAATTACGCGCGCCTCGCCGCGCTCATCGGGCCGGCGCGCGTCAAGGACATGGTGTTTCGTGCACGGCTGCTCGAGGCGCCGGAAGCGCTCGCCATCGGCCTGGTCACCGAGGTGGTGGAGGATGCGCAGGTGATGGCGCGCGCCGAAGAGGTGACGAAGCTGGTCGCCAGCCAGGCGCCGCTCACCCTGCAGGCGACCAAGGAATCGCTGCTGCGCCTGCGGCCGGCGCTGGCGAAGGGCGAGGGCGACGACCTGATCCTGATGTGCTACATGAGCCAGGATTTCCGCGAGGGCATGCAGGCTTTCCTGGAGAAGCGCGCGCCGCAGTGGAAGGGCATGTAATGGCCGCCGTCTTCAGGTACGTCCTGCCGGTCGAGGAGACCCACTGGAAGTTCGACGGCGCCGCCGGGACCGCGTTCACCTGGAACTACGACACGCAAAGCGAAGAGCTGCTGCGGCTGTACTCGAAGGGCAAGCAGCAGCAGTGGGACGCCGAGAAGCGCATCGACTGGTCGCAGGACGTGGACCCGGACGATCCGATGCAGATCGCCGAAGAGATGATGCCGCTCTACGGCACGCCCTTGTACCGGCGCCTGTCCGAGCGCCAGCGCTCGGACCTGCGCTACCACAGCCAGGTGCACAACCTGTCGCAGTTCCTGCACGGCGAGCAGGGGGCGCTGATCTGCGCGGCGCGCATCGTGCAGGATGTGCCGACGCTGGAATCGAAGTTCTACGCCGCCACCCAGGTGATGGACGAGGCGCGCCACGTGGAGGCTTACCGCCGCCTGCTGAAGGAGAAATTCCGCTTCGTCTACCCGATCTCGCCGCCGCTCAAGCGCCTGCTCGAGCAGGCGCTGACGGATGCGCGCTGGGACTTCACCTATCTCGGCATGCAGGTGCTGATCGAGGGCCTCGCGCTCGCCGCGTTCCAGAGAATCCGCGACTACGCGAAGAACCCGCTGTGCCAGGCGGTGAACGCCTACGTCATGCAGGACGAGGCGCGCCACGTCGCCTTCGGGCGCATCGCGCTGCGGGAGTACTACCCGCAGCTCTCGGCCGCCGAGCGGCGCGAGCGCGAGCAGTTCGTGATCGAGGGCTCGTACTTCCTGCGCGACCGGCTGAATTCCGAGGAGATGTGGGAGGCGATCGGCATCGACCCGAAGGACGCGATGGCCGAGCATGCCGCCTCCGAAGGCCAGGTGCGCTTCAGGAAGCGCCTGTTCAGCCGCATCGTGCCTACGGTGAAGGACATCGGCCTGTGGAGCGACGCCGTGCAGAAAGCGTACGCCGACATGGGCGTGCTGCACTACGGCGACCGCAACGCGCAGGAAATGCTCGACCACGACGCCGCGGTGGCCGAGGAGTTCGACAAGCTGGTGGCGGGGCGCGCTAGCCCGTCAGCGTAATCACCGCGATTCCGGCGGCGAGGAACGCCATGCCGGCGAGCTCGAGTCTCGTCATGCGCTCGCGAAACAGCTTTCTCGACACCGCGTAGCTGAACAGCAGCTCCACGAGGCCGAGCGTGCGCACGTGCGCGGCCGGCTGCAGGGCGAAGGCGCTGAACCAGCCCGCGGAAGCCGCGGCGCCCATGAAGCCGGCGAACAGCGACGGCCGCCACAGCCGCAGCGTGTCGCGTACCACCTGCGGACTGCGCCACAGCAGCCAGCCGCCGAGGAGCAGCGTCTGGATGAACTGCGCTGCGGCGAGCGCGGTGGCCGCGTTCATGAGAAACGAGCCGTCGAGCGCGAGCGCGGCGCCGCGATAGCCGACCGCGGCAAACGCGAAGCCCGCGCCGGAGGCAAGCCCAAGGAGGGCCGGGCGGGTCGCCAGTCCCGAGACCAGGGCGGCAAAGGGACGCTGCGGGTCGGCGGGCGAGAGCAACAGCACACCCAGCGTGCCGCAGGCCACTGCCAGCATCACGGGCGCCGACAGCGGGTCGCCGAGAAAGGCCAGCCCGAAGACGGCGATCTGCAGGAGCTCGGTCTTCGAGTACGCGACGCCGAGCGCGAAGCTGCGCGCCTCCATGGCCAGCAGCAGAAAGGCCGTGGCGGCGATCTGCGCCACCGCGCCGAGCGCGACCCAGCCGAGGAACGCCCAGCCGGGCTGCGGAATC
Organism: Betaproteobacteria bacterium; assembly: GCA_029865405.1. The sequence continues at coordinate 345 of JAOUGZ010000252.1, read as the reverse complement.
GCCTCAGCGCGCCATGCGTGGACGATCGCCAGCCACGCCAGAGCGAAGGGCAGGCCGTACAGGAACCGCACCAGCGTCGCGCCGAGCGTTCCCAGCGACGCCGTGAGGCTGCGTTGCGCGGTGTTGCGCAGGGTCTGCGCGAACGCGGCCCAGACTGTCAGCGCGATCCACAACCATGCGGGCGCATCCATGGCCCGCATGATAGGACAGGGTGCGACTCAGCCGCGGCGGCCGTTTCTCTCCGCGTGCCGCTGCCAGCCACCATCGCGACCGCCATCGCGGCCGTGCGGTTGCGCGCGGAATGGCGGACGCGTTTCTTGGCGCGGCTGATCGGCACGGCGCGGC
>JAOUGZ010000251.1 GCA_029865405.1 Betaproteobacteria bacterium | reverse complement strand
TGATCTGGTTGCCGCCGGCCTGGAACTTGATGCCGAGGTCCCCGTGGCAGACCTTGCAGCGAAAGCGTATGCGGTGGAACCAGTGCGGAAACACCACGGGTCGCATGCCCGCCTCAGTCGAGAAGGCGTTCATCACCACGTCGCCATACTCGGCGCGCGCCTCGCGCGTTCCTGCGGCGAACGCGGCGATGGCGAGCGCCGCGGCGAGTGCGGCAAGCTGCCAGGAACGCGCGGCAGGTCGTGTCATGACGGGTCTCCGGGGGTGTGCATGTTCAGAAATTGCGCGTCACGCGCAGCAGCACGAGCTCGTTGCGCCGGCCGTCCACGTTCGCGCTGCGCACGAGGAAGCGGGACTCGAGCTTGCCGATCTGGTGGTCCAGGCGCAGCTCCAGCGAGTCGCTCACCCGCTCGCGCGGCGCGTTCAAGTCGCCCTGCGCGCGCGTCTGCGACGGAGCCTGGTTGGCGAGGTACGAGGCGGAGAAGCGCAGCCGCGGCACGCCGAAGGGGCGCCGGTGCTCATAGGACACGCTGCCGAACGTCGAGAACTGAAATCCTTCGTCGGGCGGGGCTCCCGCCGCGGCGACGGCGGGACCGCCCGACTGCCGCACGCCTTGGGAGGTGATGTTGGCGGCCCAGTGCGACTGCGCGTCGATCGGCGCCTGGCGCGTCGCCTGCAGGTTCACGAGCTGGAACACGGTTTCCACATCCCCGAAGCTGCGCGAGTCGGTCGCGCCAAGGCCGACGTAGCTTTGCGCGCCGGGTCCGTCGGCGGGGAGCGTCCAGGTCGCTTGCGCATTGTGGGACAGCACCGCCGTGTCGCCGCCTCCGGTTGCAGGGCTCGTGCCGCCGATACCCGACACGCTGCTTGCGGCGAGGCCCTGGCCTACAGTGAGCACCACTTGCGAGCGCCCCTCCAGCGGCACGGCCTTCGAGACCTGGTGGTAGGCCAGCGCGTTCACTGACCGCAGGTCCTGCTCGTCGGCCTTCAGGCTGCTCGCGCCGCCCGAGAGGTTCCAACTGTAAGTGTAGTCGCCAAGTCGCACCGGCTGCGCCACATGGGTCACGGCGGCGCTCAGTTGGCTCGTCTGGCGGTCCGGGCCCGAGGCCGCGCTGGCGTGTGTCAGGCCGGCATTCGCGTTGAGGCGCGTGAGCGGGCTGATGTCGTAGCTGATCCCGAGCGAGCCGCTGAGGGTCACCACTTCGGCCTCCGCAGCGGCCGTACCCACGCCCGATCCCGTCAGGCGCAGCGCGCCGGTGAGCAGCATCGGGTGCTTCTCGTCGTACAGCGGCTGGTCCTCCCGCGGCCGCCAATTGGCGAACGTCCCGAGCTGCACGAAGGTGTTCGCGATCGAAGTCGGCGGCGCGCCCGCCTGGCGCTGTTCGATCTCCTGCCGGCTGTAGCTGGCCAGAGTTTCTACTGACAGGTTCCTCTCCGGCGCGTAGATGTGCCGGCCGCCTGCGCGCGCGAACTCGGTGCGCGAGCCGATAGTGCCCCCGGTGTTGGCTGACCACTGCCCGTCCAGGTCGAGCGAATGCGGGCCCCTGCGCGAGGACATGCGCGCGCCGTAGACGTCCAGCACGTCCTTGCCGATCTGCTCGTTCGATAGCTCGTTGCGATCGAAGCTGACCATGTACTGCGTGGCGCCATCCGCAGTCCGGTAGGACTGCCGCAGGGTACTCTGCGCGATGCGGTAGTCCGCGCCGATGGTGTCGCCGAGCGCGCGCGTGTCGTTCACCGAGTAGGCGCCGTAGAACGGAAACCGGCTGGAGGGAAGTAGCGAAACGCTGGCGCCACCCGTCAGGCTGGTGGACCCGGTGTCTTCCTCCAGGCCGGAATTCGACTTGGCATGGATGAAGCCGAAGTTCCCGGTGAGCTGGGCGAACCAGGGCTGGTAGACGTAGCTTGCCGCGTTCCAGTTGCCGATGAGGAACAGGTCGCGCAGTTTCGCTTCGCGCCCGGCCTGCTGGACGCGATGTTCTGCCGTCAGGTTTCCGCCCCAGCGCACCGGCCCGAGCGTGAGGTCGATCCCGCCGAAGTAGCCGCGATCCGCGCTCGCCTGCGCGGGTGGCGGCGCGGCCGGCGCCGGCTGCGCCGCGGGCTCCCGCGCCGGGAGCAGGCCGCTGACGGCAATCAGCGCCACGGCAAGCCTGCGCTCACGATCAGAACCTGCCACCGCACGGCGCTGCGGTCAATTTGCGGGCGCCGGCAGCAAGCGCGACTCGTCCACCTGCACGACCGCCGCCGCCCGCAGCCGCTCGATGAGTCGTTGCCACGCCTTCTCGCCTTGCTCGCGCCGCCACAGCTCGCCGGCGCGTTTGGCCGAGGCCTCGAAGGAGCGCACGCGCGCCGGCTTGCGCGCTTCGAGCCGTACGATGGCCACCCCCTCGAGCAGCGTCACCGGCTCGGAGTAGGCGCCCGGCTGCAGCGAATCGATCACCTGCTTCTCGATCAGCTCGGGCAGCATGCCCCGATGCAGGTAGCCCAGGTCGCCGCCGCGCGCCGCCGACGGGTCCGCCGAATGCAGGCGCGCGAGCTCGGCGAAGTCCGCGCCCTTGCGCAGCTTCTGGTGCAGCCGCCTGCCTTCCTCCGCGGCCTTGTCCCAGGCGGCCCGCGGGGCGGAGGGCGCGACCTTGAGCAGGATGAGCGACAGCCTGACCTGCTCGGGCTCGGTGAACTTCTCCGGCTGCGCTTCGAAGAAGGCCTTCGCCGTGGCGGCGTCCGGCGGCGGCACCTCGCGCACGGCCGCCTCCAGCCGCTCGAGCACGCTCTGGCTCTCGAGCTGCGCGACCAGGGCGGGCAAGCGCCGGTCGCGCTCGGCGCGCCATAGCTCGCTCGCGCCGTAGCGCTTGTCGTAGCCGGCGACGGCGGCATCGATGCGCCCGCGGTCGGGCTCGATGCCGCGGCGCCTGGCTTCCTCCAGCAGCAGCACCCGGTCGATGAGCTGGTCGGCGACTTCGCGCTGGAATTTGCTCAGCTCGGCGACCGGCGGGCGCGAGTGGTAGTACTTCTTGCGGATCCCGGCCGCGAGCGCGGCCTGGTATTCGGCGAAGGTGATCTCGTGCTTGTCCACGCGGGCGAAGATCTCGCCGCCTGGCGCGAGCTCCGCCGGCTGTGCGACGGCGTGCACCGCCGGCTGCAGTGCGATCCCAAGCAACCCCCACAGCACGAGCCACCAGCCTCTGCCACACCCGGCCAGTTTCGCAGCCATGCCTCTCTCCAAAGTCCTGTTAACAGCGCGGATCGCGCCGTTGTTCCAAGTATAGGTATACGAGCATGCTTCGTGCCACGGCGGGCGCGCAAGAAGAAAAAGCGGGCCGGACATCGCTGTCCGGCCCGCCTTGAAACCCTTTCCTGTCAGGCGCCTACTTCGTGTGGCAGCTCAGGCAGAGACCGCTTCCCACGGTTGTGTTGCTGACCCGCAGGAACGTCGGGTTGACGGCGGTGTGCGGATCGTGGCAGCTCGCGCACTCTACCATCGGCCCCACGACGCCCGAGCGGTTGTACAGCGCGATGTCGGTCTTCTCGCGCACGTCCGCGGTGCCGCCGGTGGTATCCACCCAGAAGACCTGGTTGCCATTGGCCACCCGGGTCTTGGGCAGCTGGAAGTCGCTGTCGACGCACGCGCCGCTCACGGTCGTGCCGGCGCCGGTCAGGCCGCCGCCGCAGTACTGGATGCTGATCGGGTGGTCGTTGACCAGGTTGGCGCCGATGTTCTGGATCGAAGTGGCCCTCATCTGGCCGGTGGCGGTATCGACGCCGTCGGTCAAGCTGGGGTTGGTCCAGGTGCCGGCCATCACCGCGCCGGCCGGGTTGTAGCCGCCGGAGCCGGGCATGTTGATCATCGTCGCGATGGCGAGCGAGCCGTCGTGGCAGGACAGGCAGGCGAGTGAAACGCCGCCCACCGCGGCCTCGGTGCCGTCCAGGCTCGCGCTCTGGCCGGTGCTGTACATCGAGTAAGTCGTCGTGGGTGACGTCTTGTTCCACAACGGCGCCGACATCGTGGTGTTGCTGCCGTGAGGCGTATGGCAGAACACGCAGACTTCGCCGGTGCCGCTGAACGAGCTCGAGCCGGTGGTGTTGCTGGTGCCCAGGTTGTGCCTCGTGCTTGTGATGCTGGCCTGGGCCGCCACGTCGAGCGAGGCGAAGGACGCGAGCACTGCCGCGGCGCCGCCCAACGCCACGAGTAGCCGTCTTGTCTTCAGATTGGCGTTGCTTTTCATTGTTTCCCCCGTTTGGGATGAGCTTGATTGGGTTCTTGACCCCTCCCAAAGCACGCACCGTGCCAGAGGCGCCGGCACCGCGTCCCCTCGGGGAGGGCCGCAAACGTTGACCCTCGTCAAATCGTGAGCCCGGCCAATGCGAGCCGATGTCAGCTTGGCGCGCGTACGCGTTCGCAGGCGCGCGGTTACGATGCCAAGATCTGGAAAACCGGCAAGAGACATTCCCGGAAGCGGGAATCGCCTACTTGGCCTTCGCGGCGTCCTGGGGCCCGGCCGCCGGCGCCGCGGTCGCGGAGTGCCCCTCGTGCGGCTTGAGCGCGGCCGGCCGGAACACGTCCACGCGGCGGAAGAACTCGTCGGCGACGTAGAGGCGACCGTCGCGGTCCACGGCGACCCCCGAGGGCAACATGTAGCGGGCCGGCTGGTCGTGCTCCGAGCGCTCGCCGATGTGCATCAGGAGCTGCCCGTCGCCGTCGAAAATCTGCAGGTTGCCGAACGCTGCGTCGGACACATAGACGCGGCCCTCGCGGTCGATCGCGATCTCGCGCGGCCGGGCGAAGTTGCCCGGATAGCGCCCGACCCTGCCGAAGGCCTTGACGAACTTGCCGTCGCGGTCGAACACCTGGATGCGGAAGTTGCCGCTGTCGACGACGTACACGCGCCCGTCGGGCGCGATTGCCGCGTCGCGCGCCAAGTTGAATTCGCCGTCGCCCGTGCCGCGCTTGCCGAAATCGAAAAGGTGCGCGCCGCTCGCGCCGTCGAACACCCGCACGCGGTGCTCCTCCTGGCGCTGC
>JAOUGZ010000250.1 GCA_029865405.1 Betaproteobacteria bacterium | reverse complement strand
CGCAGGACGCGCTCGACATCGTGTTCCAGGCGCAGCGCGACCTGCGCACCGGTTTGATCGTCGGCGCGGAATGCCAGCTGCGCTGGCGCGACGCGAGCCTCGGCGCGGTGCCGATGGACAAGGCCATCGCCGCCGCGGAGTCCGCGGGCCTGGTGAACGAAGTGACGCTGTGGCTGGTGAACGGCGCGCTGCGCAACTGCCGCCAGTTCCGCGACAGCGCGGGCCTCGACCTGCGCGTCAGCGTCACGCTCTCGGCGAAGAGCCTGCGCCAGGCGGACCTGCCCGACTTCGTGCTGAGCGCGCTCAAGACCTGGAACCTGCGCCCGAGCCGGCTCGCGCTCGAGATCACCGACACCGCGGTGCTGGCGGCGAGCCTGGAGTCGGTGGAGACCCTGCAGCGACTGCGCGAGGCGGGCGTGCGCCTCTCGCTCGACGACCCCGGCGCCGGCTACGCCTCGCTCGCCTGGCTGTCGACGCTGCCCTTCCACGAGATGCGCGTCGATCTCGCCAGCGTCGGCAGCATCGTCGAGTCGCCGGAGCACCTGGCGCTGGTGCGGGCGATGGTCGAGTTCGCGCACCGGCTGAAGATGGACGTGCTGGTGGCGGGCGTGGACGACGCGGAGAGCGCCGCGCGCCTGCAGACCCTGGGCTGCGACCTGATCCAGGGCGCGGTGATCAGCGCGCCGCTGGAGACGCCCGCGTTCATGAAGAAATTCCGCGAGGACTGACTGGCCCGCCGCCACGCCGATGGGTGACTTCGGCATCGGCCAGCCGGTCGAGCGCTTCGAGGACCCGCGCCTGCTGCGCGGCGCGGGCTGCTTCGTGCACGACCTCGTCCTGCCCGGGCAGGCGCACCTGGTGCTGGTGCGCTCGCCGCACGCGCACGCGCGCATTGTCGCCGTGGACGATGCCGCCGCGCGCGCGGCGCCGGGCGTGCTCGGCGTATACCGCGCCGCGGATCTGCACGCCGACGGCATCGGCACCAGCGCAGTAGCGCTCGCACGCCGCCGCGCCGACGGCACGCCGATGTTCTGGCGCGCGCATCCAGGGCTCGCCGCGGAACGCGTGCGCCACGTCGGCGACCCGGTCGTGGCGGTGGTCGCGCAGTCGCTGATGCAGGCGAAGGACGCCGCCGACCGGGTCGCCGTCGAGTACGCCGAGCTGCCGGCGGTGACCGATACCGCACAAGCCGCGCGCGCCGGCGCACCCGCGGTGTGGGAAGAATGCGCGGACAACGCAAGCCATGTGTTCGAAGCGGGCGACGCCGCCGCCACCGGCGCCGCGTTCGCGCGCGCGGCGCACGTCGTGCGCCGCGACTACCGCGTGTCGCGGGTGCACGCGCACTACCTCGAACCGCGCGGAGCGCTCGGCGAGTACGACGCGCGCAACGCGCGCTACACGCTGCACGTCGACGTCCAGTACCCGCACCGCGTGCGCGACCTGCTCGCCGAGCGCGTGCTCAGGGTGCCGAAGGACAGGGTGCGCGTGATCTCGCGCGACGTCGGCGGCGCCTTCGGCGGCAAGGGCTGGGTTTACGTCGAACACCGGCTCGTGCTGTGGCTGGCGAAGAAGCTCGGCCGGCCCGTGAAGTGGACCTGCGAAAGAAGCGAGGCCGCGCTCGCCGACGAGCACGGGCGGGACCTGGTGAGCGCGGCCGAACTCGCGCTCGATGCCGACGGGCGCTTCCTCGCCCTGCGCGTGCGCAACGTCAACAATCTCGGCGCCTACGTGTCCTCGGACCGCCAGCTGCTGCCGACCTTCGCCAATCTCGGCTCGCTGGTCGGCATGTACGCGTTTGCCGCCGCGCATGTGCACGTTACGGCCGTGTTCTCGAACACCAGCCCGACCGCGCCCTATCGCGGCTCGGGCCGGCCCGAGGCCATCTATGTGCTCGAGCGGCTGGTCGACGACGCGGCGCGCGAACTGGGCATCGACCGGATCGAGCTGCGGCGGCGCAACCTGGTCCCGCCCGGCGCCATGCCCTACAGGACCGCGCTCACTTTCACCTACGACTGCGGCGAGTTCGAGCAGGTCATGGATCGGGCGCTCGCACTGGGCGACTGGACGGGCTTTGCGGCGCGCCGCGACGAGGCGCGCAGCCGCGGCAAGCTGCGCGGCATCGGCATGGCCAACGCCATCGAGCGCGCGGCGGCGCCCCCCGGGGGCGAAACCGCGCGCATCCGCTTCGACGGCGCGGGCCGCGCACAGATCCTCATGGGCACGAAAAGCCAGGGCCAGAGCCACGAGACCACGTTCCGCCAGATCGCCTGCGCGCGGCTCGGCCTGGCGCCGCAGACCTTCGACTACGTCGAGGGCGACACCGACGCCGTGCCGGACGGGCTGGGCACCTTCGGCTCGCGCTCCGCGGCGCTCGGCGGCAGCGCGCTCGCGCTTGCCGCCGAGCGCATCATCGAGCGCGGGCGCGAGCTCGCCGCCGAGCGCCTCGAAGCGGCCGCCGCGGACCTCGTGTTCGCCGACGGGCGCTACCGCATCGCCGGCACCGACCGCGCGCTGTCCCTGGCCGAAGTCGCCGGCGCCGCGCAACTCGACGAGCGGGCGAGCTTCGCCCCGGCGCAGGAGACCTTTCCCAACAGCTGCCACGTGTGCGAGGTCGAGATCGACCCCGAAACGGGCGCCGTGCGGCTTTGCGGCTACGCCGTGGTGGACGACGTCGGCACGGTGATCAACCCGCTCACGTTGAAGGGCCAGGTGCACGGCGGCGTGGCGCAGGGCCTCGGCCAGGTGCTGATGGAGCGCATGGTGTACGAGCCTGGAAGCGGGCAACTGCTCACCGCCTCCTTCATGGACTACGCGCTGCCGCGCGCCGATTCGCTGTGCGCGATGCGGGTCGAGAGCCATCCCGTGCCGACGGCGCTCAATCCGCTCGGGGTGAAGGGCGCGGGCGAGGCGGGCACGGTGGGCGCGCTCGCGGCGTGCATGAACGCGATCCTCGACGCGCTCGCGCCGCTCGGCGTGCGCGAGCTGGAGATGCCGGCGACGAGCGAAGCCGTGTGGCGCGCGCTCTCGCGCTACGGCGCACCGATGTAGTCGCTCTTGCCGAGCTCGACGCCGTTGTGGCGCAGGATGGCGTACGCAGTGGTGGCGTGGAAGTAGAAGTTCGGCAGGGCGAAGCCGAGCAGGTACTGCTGGCCGTTGAAGGTCTGCTCGCGGCCGCCGAGCTTGAGGACGATGGTCTTTTCCTCGCTGCCGTCGATCTGCGCCGGCTTCACCGTGCCGATGAAGTCCACGGTCTTGGCGATGCGCGCTTTCAGCTCTGCGAACGTGGTCTCGGTGTCCTCGTGCCTGGGCACCTCGAGGCCCGCGAGGCGCGCCACCGCGCCCTTGGCCGTGTCGCAGGCGATGGTGATCTGGCGCTTGAACGGCAGCATGTTCGGGTAGAGGCGCGCGCCGGTCAGCACCAGCGGGTCGATCTTGCGCTCGACGCAGTGCACCTCCGCCTTGTCGAGGATCGCCGCGAGGTTGTTGAGGAGGTTGGCAAAGCGCGGCGCGCTGGCCTGGTACATGGATAGGGCCATGGGAATTGTGTCCAAACGGTGGCAAAGCGATGATATTAGCCCCCGGCGCGAACCGCGGCGTGCGTGCGCCGGTCGAATCCTCATCCCGTCATGGAGAACGCCATGCGCAACGCGAGCTTCGCAGTCCTCATCGCCACCGCCCTCGCCGCCTGCAGCGAGGCCGAGCCGCCCAAGCCGGCCGCCGCCGCGCCCGCCCAGCCCGTGGTGCGGGCGCCGGCCCACGCGCCGACGCCGCCGCCCGCGCCCGCCGCCGCGCCGCAGACCTCGCCCGACGAGCAGCTCGCCGAGCGCGTGAAGAAAGCGCTGCGCGACTCGACGACGGTGGAAGGCCAGGGCGTCGGCGTGCGCGTCGCCGGCGGCGCCGTCACTCTTTACGGCACCGCGCCCTCGGCCGGCGAGCGGCGCAAGATCGAGGCATTCGTCGCCGGCCTCGACGGCGTGAGATCGGTGAACAGCAAGCTGGTCATCGTGCAAGGCTCGTAGCCGCAGCGCGAAAGCCCATGCGGTACGCGGCGCGCCGTTCCTCGTCGCTGCGCCCGAGCGCGCAATACAGCGCGTGCGGCGTGAGGAGCGCATCGGCCTCGCCGAGCGCGTTGCCGCGATAGCTCGACCAGCGGTAGTGCGCGGGATGGCGCACGAGCCCGGCGCGCACCGGGTTCATCTCGATATAGCGCATGCAGGCGAGCACGTAGCGCCGCGTATAGACCGGCGTGGCGTCGAAGTCGCCCACGCTCACGGCGCGGATCAGCGGCATCGCGCCGTCCGCCCGTTCTGGCGTCAGCAGCACGTGCACGTGCGTGCCCATCAGGGCGTAGGCGTGCACCGGGCAGGTGGCGGCGGCGCGCAGGCGCGCCAGGCCGGCGCCGGGGTGCGCCAGCGCGCCGCGCAACACGAGATGCAGCGGGACGCCGGGCTGCTGCGGGCAGGGCTGCCGGGCCATGCCGCAGCAACGTCCGAGGCGCGATGGCGGTTGACGCCGCCGGGTTAGGATGTGGCCATCCGCGATGCGAGGCCCGCCATGAGCGCCCCACAGAAACCCGCCGCACCCGCAGCGCCCCACGACCCGATCCAGGACCTGGCGGAGAAGATCTACGTGCAGCTGTGCGGGCGCATCTACGGCGCGGGCGGCGAGAAGCCGCAGCCCAAGGCCGTGGCGCAGCTGTGCTTCAAGCTCGCCGAGGCCTTCATCGCCGCGAACTACGAGTTCAATCCCACGGCGATCGCCGCGCGCGAGGCGAGGAACAAGGCCTCGGTCAATCTCGATTCGGTGAAGATCGACTTCGGCGCCGGGGACAAGGGCTAGCGGCCGGCGCAGCTTGCCGATCCGGTGCGTAAACGCACTGCCGGGGAGTGCGGGGTTCCCTAGAGTGGAGTCACTGCTGCGGCGCTGTCGCGGCATCCACTCAACCCACTTGAAAGGAACCTCACCATGAAACGTCAACTCCTCGCACTCGCCCTGGGCGCCGTGTTCGCGCTGCCCGCC
>JAOUGZ010000249.1 GCA_029865405.1 Betaproteobacteria bacterium | reverse complement strand
CCGGGCCGCGCGGCGAGCTGGAAGCGCTCCTCGCCGAGGCGCGCACGGCGCGCGGCGGCGAGCGCGCCGCGCGCGCGCGCGCCGAGAAGATCTCGGCGCTCTACCGCGGCGCCGGCCCCGAGGCGCGCGCGGCGATCCTCGGCCACATCGCCCGCGCCTTCATGCCGGAGCGCGCGGCGCTCGACGAGGCGGTGGCCGCGATGCGCGCGGCGGGCGACGACGTCGCGCGCGGGCATGCCGAGGCGCGCCTGCGCATCGCGCTCGATGCGCCGCGCGCCCGGTTCTTCGCCCAGTTCAACCTGCTGGCCGAGGGCGTGAAGTTCCTCGTCGACCTGCGCGCCGACCTGCTCGCGTTCCTCGAGCACGAGCCCGCGCTCGACGTGCTGCGCGTGGAGCTCGACGGCCTGCTGGAAACGTGGTTCGACCCGGGGTTTCTCGAGCTGCGGCGCATCACCTGGCAGTCGCCGGCGTTCCTGCTGGAGAAGCTCATCGCCTACGAGGCGGTGCACCGCATCGAGTCCTGGGACGACCTGAAGAACCGGCTCGACCGCGACCGGCGCTGCTACGCGTTCTTCCACCCGCGCATGCCGAACGAGCCCCTGATCTTCGTCGAGATCGCCCTGGCGAAGGGCCTGCCCGGGAGCGTGCAGGTGCTGCTCGACGAGCAGGCGCCGATCAGCGACGTGCGCAAGGCGGACACGGCGGTGTTCTACTCGATCTCCAACGCGCAGAAGGGGCTGCGCGGCATCAGCCTGGGAAACCTGCTGCTGAAGCGCGTGATCGCCGCGCTGCAGCGCGACCTGCCGTGGCTGCAGGTCTTCTGCACGCTCTCGCCGATCCCGGGGTTGCGGCGCTGGCTGGAGCGCGCGGCGCCGGAGCTCGCCCGCGACGGGGCGCCGGACGCGGCGCTGCGCGAGCCGCTGCTGAAGGCCTGCGCGCGCTACCTGGTGCAGGAGAAGAAGGACGGGCTGCCGCTCGATCCGGTGGCGCAGTTCCATTTGCACAACGGCGCGAGCGTCGATCGCATCTTCTGGGCGGCGGACGCGTCCGCGCGCGGCATGCAGCAGTCCCTGGGCATGATGGTGAGCTACCGCTACGCGCTCGCCGACGTCGACCGCAACCACGAGGAGTTCCTCTCGAGCGGGCACGTGGCCGCCGCGAGACGGGTGCTGCGGCTGCTATAGTCGGCGCTTTTCGATGACCGACACCCTGCGCGGCGTCCTGTGGATGGGCGGCGCGGTCCTTTCCTTTTCGACCATGGCGATCGCGGCGCGCGAGCTGCTCGCGCACATGGGCGCGTTCCAGGTGCTGTTCTTGCGCAGCGTGGTGATGCTCGCCATCGTGCTGGTGATCTTGGCGCAGGCGAAGGACGCGGTGACCTCGACGCGGCGGCTGCCGCTGCACGTGTTCCGCAACGTCATCCATCTGGGTGGGCAGTACTGCTGGGTCTTCGCCATCGGGGTGCTGCCTTTGGCGACGGTGTTCGCCATCGAGTTCACCATGCCGGTGTGGACGGCTGTCCTGGCGTTCATATTCCTGGGGGAGCGGCTGACGCGGCCGCGGGTGGTCATGCTGGTGCTCGGCGTGGCGGGCGTGGTCATCATCCTGCGGCCGGGGTTCGGATTCTTTCATCTGGGGGCGCTGGTCGCGCTGGGGGCCTCGTTCCTGTACGCCGGCAACATGATCGCCACCAAGAAGCTCTCCGGCACCGATTCGCCGCTGGCGGTGCTGTTCTGGATGTCGGTGGTGCAGACGCCGCTGTCTTTGGCGGCCGCGATTCCCGGCTGGGTGGCGCCGCCGGCCTCGCAGCTGCCGTGGATGATCCTGATCGGGGTGGGGAGCTACACCGCGCATTACTCGATGACGCGGGCGTTCAAGCTGGCTGACGCCACCGTCGCGGTGCCGATCGACTTCGTGCGCCTGCCCCTGATCGCGGTGGTCGGGGCGCTGTTCTACAACGAGGCGTTCGATCCGCTGATCATCGTAGGCGCGGCGGTGATCTTCGCCGGGACGTACTACAGCCTGAGCCGGGAGCGGCGCTAGCGCTTTTTCGCGTGGCTGGCGATCGCGTCGTTGTCGATCGCCTTCCGCATGTCTTTGAGCTTCAGGGGGTAGCAGCTGTTTGCGGCGCCGTAGGTGGGCGCCGTGCAGACCTCGAGCGCCGGGTACACGCCGTCGGTCGGCTCCGTCACGCGCAGCGCGCGCATCACGGGCCGGTCGAAGCAGTTGAAGCCGATGTGTACTTTCGACACCACCAGCCTGTCGTTGCGTAGGAGGCTGACGATCGTGTCTGGCTCGGGCTCGCAGCGTCCCGAGTCGTACTCGATCAGGTCGACCAATAGGGTCCAGCTCGCGCCGTTAATGTGGCACTGCTCGAAATTCTGCGCGCCGCTGAGGAGGAGGAGCTCCCTGCCGTTGATGTTGTTGACCGGCGGGCGCACCATCTCCAGGACCAATTGGTTGCCGGTCTTGTCGCAGTCCCAGCGGATCATCGGGTCGTCCGTCTGGTCGGCGCCGGCGGCGTGCGCCGCGATGTCGAGCCAGGGCGAGGCGCCGGATACGGCTAAGCCCCAGACCAGCAGTGCGGCCAGAAGGCAGAAGGTGAGGCCGAGCCTGGACGGGCGGCGCGCGGGCATTGGGCTAGAGGTTACTACGGCGCGCGGCTAGCGGTTTTGGGGCGGGGTGTCCTTGATCGGCATGGCGAACTGATGGTGGGCCGCCGGGTCGACGGGGCGGTGCTTGATGGTGGTGCTGGCGGGGTCCTTGCCGAGGTAGTTGCCGTTCTTCAGGTTCTTCGAGGGGCGGATCGGGCGGGGGACGAAGCCGCCGCCGCAGTTTGACGTCCGCAGCCACCGGCGCGCGCACACGGATCATTGCAGAGCGCGGCGCTGGCGCGCGCGGCCGCGTGGGCTGTGTTGTTAAGCCGCAACCTGCTCGTACGAGAACTCAGGAATGCCGGCACGCTGGGAGGCGTGCTCGATGGTGATGGCGCAGACATCGCCCTGAGCGTCCATGTCCAGCACCGTATTCTCATCGAGGTCTCGCGTCTCGGCGACCGGCGCATCCTTGAGCTCGATGAGCAGGGTATCGGTGTCCTTGAAGTACCGAATTCTTATGGCGCAAACCTTCGGTCGAAGAACGCATTGTGGACTGTTTCCCCGCCCGCGAGAACTACGACCCGGAGCTAGCGGTTCTCGGCCCCCGGGATCTGCGCCCACCGGCGGATTCGGCCGTCGGCCTGCACTGACTCCCGCAACGGAGAACGTATAGTGCATTCGATCCACTCGTCACGTATGGCCGCACGGTCCGCGCGTGAGCGAAGGGCCTCAAAGTAGCGGGTGGTCTTCACCTCGCGAAGGTATCAGAGCCCACGGATTCGTTGCGGCTGGCAGAGGCGACCGTGGCCCTCCAAAGATGACCGCGGCTGCTAGCGCTCCGGCAAGTAGCACAACGATGACGACAAAGATCTTCAGCATGGCGAGGTGCATTCCGTGAGATCCAACGTTGGAGCGAACCTGCGCGCCGCGGCATGCCGTGGCGAGTCAGGTTGAGCGACCGGTTAGGCGTCATTTTGCTAGCCTCAGCACGCCGAGGATATACAGCGCCTCGCGTCCAAACCAGACGTACCCGACGACGAACATGATGCGCTGGACCAACCCACCCACCGACGACGATGACGCCAGAAGCAACGGCAGGACGGTCGCTGTGATGAGTGCGAAAACGTCAAGGGCCCGACCAGCAAGACCGTCTAGGCCGCGCTGAACAAAGCGCGCCACTACACCAACACAAAACGCGAGACCCATACCGGACGCGCAGACGGAGTGAAGCAGGTCTTCGACCTCATCTGAAGACGCTCCTGGTACCCATGGCGCATGAGAGAAGGCCGCAGCACCAAACATGAAGAACGCGAAGGAAGCTTGCATCCAGTATGTCAGGCGTGGCCAGCTCGTTCGAGCGGACACGGATACGGCGAGCACGGCGGCCCCGAAGGACATGAACGACATGCGTGCGATCCACCCGCCCTGCTGGCCTTGCGCGGCAGACTCGCTGATTGAATGGAACCGCCACGAGTAGCCATCAGGCATAGCGGCTGTTCCGGCGAGCATCAGAACTGCTGAAAGGCCGAGCAAAGGAATAGCAGCAACCGCAAGCGTGCGAATGCCTGTGCCAGCTGCTGGCCGAAAGAGAAACAGCAGCGGGTGCTCAGGAGTTGCCATGACGCCTAATGTTTGCGTTCAACCGTCGCCGAAGGCGGTCGGCTGCGACGCGTTGTTATGCGGCATTGGAATGCGCACTGCATTGGCCTCCGATTGCCTGCTCACGACCCGAACCTGTCACCGCTGGGTATTCGGAGCAGCCATTCGCGGGCGACCGCGGCCCGTTCAATTACCTGGTCCGCGCGTTGCCCCGCTATGTCGGTTGAACCTCAAGCCTTCGGAGTGGACATCACCGTGGCTTGCTTTCCATACACCAACGCAAGAATGACGCCATAGATAATGAATTCAACCACGCCGTATATGAACCACTGCAGTGCAAGCGAGTACGGAATGTTGATCATTGCAAAGCTGCCGTACGCCATTCCAGAACTCATCCAAATGCCGATATAGAGTCCGTAGCGTGCACCTTCCATCGCTCCGTTACCTTCATATCCTTTCGAGAAGATGAACGTAAAGAAGAACGCGCCAATAATTGCGAGCACGTGATAGATCCACATGAGAGACATCATATCGGGCCGCCAAACAGATTGAGTGGCCTCATATGCGGGTTTTAGAATGACGCCGTGGACGAGAAACATCATGATTTCCATGGCTACAAACACCGCCACAAACCCTGTCCAGAATTTCTTGTTCATATCGGACTCCTTGATTGTGGGAGACATAAGACACGAAAAGTGTAGCCGCGCACGATCAGACTACGCACGAGTCTTTGCTTGCTCAAGCATGCGGAACGGTATAGGCACCACCGGGATATGTCGTGGCGCGAACGCGAACGACCGCATTGCGGAATACGCGCGGAGGGCCG
>JAOUGZ010000247.1 GCA_029865405.1 Betaproteobacteria bacterium | reverse complement strand
GTCCTGGTCGTGCATGGCCACGGCGGCACCGAGGTGCGCAGTGCGTTCGCCGACGCGGGCGTGACCTGGGTCGAGCAAAAGCAGCAACTCGGCACCGGACACGCGCTGGCGCAGGCGCTGCCGCTGGCGGCACGTGGCGCGCAAGTCCTGGTACTGAATGGCGACGTGCCGCTGGTGCGCGCCGACACGCTGCGGCGACTCGTGGCCGCCTCCGCGAAAGGTCTCGCCATCTGTACCTCCGAGCACGGCGACGCCGCCGGCTACGGCCGCGTCGTACGCGATGCGCGAAAGCGCGTCCAGCGCATCGTCGAGCACAAGGACGCCAATGCCCGGGAGCTGCGCATCCGCGAGTGGTATGCGGGATTCCTTGCGGCGCCGGCGACGCGCCTGGCGGCGTGGCTGGCGAAGGTAAAGCCGGCCAACGCGCAGAGGGAGCACTATCTCACGGACGTAATCGGGATCGCCGTCAGGGACCGCGTGGCTGTCGCGACGGTGCCAGCGGAAGATCCGTGGGAAGCGGCGGGCGTGAACTCGCGCCACGAGCTGGCGCTGCTCGAACGTGCCTACCAGAACGCGCAGGCGAAAAGGCTGCTCGAAGCCGGAGTCGCGCTTGCCGACCTGTGGCGCGTGGATGTGCGTGGCGAGCTCACGTGCGGGCGTGACGTGGCGATCGACGTGAACTGCGTCTTTGAGGGCAGCGTGAAGCTGGGCGACCGGGTGCGCGTCGGCCCGAACTGCGTCCTTCGCAACGTCACCGTGGACGCGGACACCGAGATCCTGGCGTTCTCGCTGCTCGACGCGGCGATCATCGGCAAGCGGTGCAGGGTCGGGCCGTTCTCGCGCATGCGGCCGGGCGTCACGCTGGCGGACGAAGTGCATGTCGGCAACTTCGTCGAGTTGAAAGCGAGCCGCATTGGCGTGGGCTCGAAGGCCAATCACCTCTCCTACATCGGCGACAGCGAAGTAGGCGCGCGCGTCAACGTCGGCGCGGGCACCATCACGTGCAACTACGACGGCGCGGCCAAGTACCGCACCGTGATCGAGGACGACTGCTTCATCGGCTCGGACGCAACCCTGGTTGCGCCGGTGACCATCGCCAGGGGCTCCTATATCGGCGCCGGCTCGACCATCAGCAAGGACACGCCCCCCGGGCAGCTCACCGTGGCGCGTGCGCGGCAGATGTCGCTCCCGAACTGGAAGCCGCGGAAGAAATAGACCATGTGCGGAATCGTCGGCGCCGCGGCCCGGCGCGACATCGTCCCGGTGCTGGTCGAAGGCCTGCGCCGGCTCGAATATCGGGGTTACGACTCCTGCGGCGTAGCCGCACTGGCGCAAGGCGGGCTCGGCCGTCTGCGCAGCGTCGCGCGCGTCGCGGATCTCGCCGACCAGATCAGCAAACTCGCGCTCGCGTCCGAAACCGCCATCGCGCATACGCGCTGGGCGACGCATGGCGCCCCGGCAACGCACAACGCGCACCCCATGGTCTCGCGCGACGAGATCGCATTGGTGCACAACGGCATCATCGAGAATTACGAAGAGCTCCGCGCGGAGCTGCAGGGGCTCGGCTACCAGTTCGAAAGCCAGACGGACACCGAGGTCATCGCGCATCTCGTGCATAGCCTGTACGACGGCGACCTGTTCCTGGCCGTGCGCCGTGCGGTGAAGCGCCTGGCCGGCGCCTACGCCATCGCGGTGGTCGCGAAGGGGCAACCGCACCGAGTCGTCGGCGCGCGGGCCGGCAGTCCGCTGGTGGTGGGCGTGGGCGCGAACGAGATGTTCCTCGCCTCCGACGCGCTGGCCCTCGCCGGCACCACCGATCGCATCGCCTATTTGGAGGAGGGCGATGTGGCGGAGATCGAGCTCTCTGCCTTTCGCGTTCGCGACGCCGCCGACCGGGAAGTCGAGCGCGAGGTGCGCGTAGTGAAGGCCGGCAGCGCGGCCGTGGAACTCGGGCCCTACAGCCACTACATGCAGAAGGAGATCTTCGAGCAGCCGAGCGCCGTGGCCGCGACGCTCGAGGGCATCGAAGCAGTGACCCCGGCACTTTTCGGCAAGGGCGCCGAGCGAACGCTGCAGGGCGCAAACAGCGTCCTCATTCTCGCCTGCGGCACGAGCTACTACTCCGGATTGACGGCGAAGCACTGGATCGAAACCCTCGCGCGTCTGCCGGTGCAGGTGGAGATCGCGAGCGAGTACCGCTACCGCGACAGCGTGCCCGATCCGGCAACGCTGGTGGTGGTCGTGTCGCAATCGGGCGAGACCGCGGATACGCTCGCCGCGCTGCGCCACGCGGTCAAACTGGGCCAGAAGCGCACCCTTGCCATCTGCAACGTCGCCACCAGCGCCATGATGCGCGAGACGCGCCTCAAGTTCCTCACCCACGCCGGGGTCGAAATCGGCGTCGCCTCCACCAAAGCCTTCACCACGCAGCTCACCGCACTGTATTTGCTCGCGCTCACGCTCGCCAAGCTGCGCCGACGGCTTGCGGCGCGCAGCGAGCGCGAGCACATGAAGCGCCTGCGCCAACTGCCCCAGGCATTGGCCGCAGCGCTGGCGCTGGAGCCGCAGGTGATGGCGTGGGCCGCGCGCTTCGCGAAGAAGGAGCACGCGCTGTTCCTCGGGCGCGGGCTGCACTACCCGATCGCGCTGGAGGGCGCGCTCAAGCTGAAAGAGATCTCCTACATACACGCCGAGGCGTACCCAGCGGGTGAGCTCAAGCACGGGCCGCTGGCCCTCGTCACGCGGGACATGCCGGTGGTGACGGTGGCGCCGAACGACGCTCTTCTCGAGAAGGTGAAATCCAACATGCAGGAAGTGCGGGCGCGCGGCGGCGAGCTCTACGTCCTCGCCGACGCCGACACGCGCATCGCGCCGCAGGAAGGCATGCACGTGATCCGGCTGCCCGAGCACTACGGGCTCCTTTCGCCCATCCTGCACGTGGTGCCGCTGCAGCTCCTCGCCTATCACGCGGCGCTCGCGCGCGGCACCGACGTCGACAAGCCGCGCAACCTCGCCAAGTCGGTCACCGTAGAGTAGGGCGGTGAGCCGCTACGACGCGGTGATCGTCGGTGCCGGCCACAACGGCCTCACCTGCGCCTGCTACCTTGCGCGCGGCGGCCTGAAGGTGAAGGTGCTCGAGCGCCGCGCAAGAGTCGGCGGCGCCGCGGTGACGGAGGAGTTTCATCCGGGATTCCGCAACTCCGTCGCCGCCTACACCGTGAGCCTGCTGCAGGCGAAAGTGATCCGCGATCTGCGTCTTGCCGAGCACGGCCTGCGGATCGTGGAGCGGCCCGTCGCGAATTTCCTGCCGCTGGACAATGGCTACCTGAAGGTCGGCGGCGGGGAAGAGGCGACGCAGCGCGAGTTCGCCCGGTTCTCGGCGCGCGACGCCGCGCGGCTGCCCGCATACTGGGCGCGTCTCGAGCGCGTGGCGGATGTCTTGCGCGCGCTCGCGCTGGAAACGCCGCCCAATGTCGGCGGCGGCGCACGCGACGCTCTGGCCGCCCTGCGCACCGGCTGGCGGATGAAGGAGCTCGACATGGTGGCGCGGCGCGACCTGCTGGGACTGTTCGCGCGCAGCGCCGCCGACTGGCTGGAGGATTGGTTCGAGTCTGATCCGGTAAAGGCGGTTTTCGGTTTCGACGCCGTCGTCGGCAGCTACGCGAGCCCTTATCACCCCGGCACGGCCTATGTGCTCCTGCATCACTGCTTCGGCGAGGTGAACGGCAAGCGTAGCCAGTGGGGCCATGCCATCGGCGGCATGGGCGCGATCAGCGAGGCACTCGCCGCCGAGGCGCGGCGCCTGGGCGTCGAGATTGAATGCGATGCACCGGTGGCGGCGGTGCGGCCCGGTGTCGCGGTACTCGAGGACGGACGCGAGATCGCGGGGCGCGCCGTGGTGGCGAACGTGAATCCGAAGCTCTTGTTCCTGAAGATGGTCGATGCGTCGTTGCTGGAGCGCGACTTCCGCGAGCGCATCGAGCGCTACAAGTGCGGCTCGGCCTCGTTCCGCATGAATGTCGCGCTCAGCGCCCTGCCGACGTTTACCTGCCTGCCCGAGCCGGGGCCGCACCATGCTTCCGGCATCATCATGGCGGCGTCGCTCGGCTACATGGACCGCGCCTATCTCGACGCACGGGCCGACGGCATGGCGCGCGCGCCTATCGTCGAGATGGTTATCGCGAGCACGCTCGACGACACGCTTGCGCCGAAGGGCGCGCACGTGGCGAGCCTGTTCTGCCAGCACTTCGCGCCCGAGGCGGACTGGTCGACGCGCAAACCCGAGGCCATCGAACGCATTCTTGATGTCGTCGAGTCTCACGCGCCGGGCTTCCGGCAGAGCGTGATCGCGCATAGTGCGCTTTCGCCCCTCGACCTCGAGCACGAGTTCGGGCTGACGGGCGGCGACATCTTTCACGGCCAGCTCTCGCTCGACCAGCTCTGGTCGGCGCGCCCGGTGCTCGGGCACGCCGACTATCGCACGCCGGTGCCGGGACTGTACCTGTGCGGCTCGGGGGCGCACCCGGGTGGCGGGGTCACGGGCGCGCCGGGCCACAACTGCGCGCGGGAAGTGCTGCGGGATCTGAAGTGATTCATTTCGCACTATCATCATTGGGCAGCAGCACAGGGAACCAGTACCGCGGGTGCATGTCATAATGCGTTCAATGCGGATCACGCTGAAAACGCTGGTTATTCTGCTGCTCGCCGCCCTGATGCCCCTCAGGGCGGTGGCGGCGGTGACCATCGGCCTGTGCGCCGCAGCGCATGACGAGCCGGCCATCGCGGCGCACGCGGACACGGGCCACGGTTCGGGCGCGCAGGAGCATCACGACAGCGACGATTCCCCGGCCAAGAGCACCACGCCTTTGTGCAGCGCCTGCGTGGAGCACTGCTCCGGGGCTGCGTTCGCGCCTTCCGCCGCGCAGGCCCTGAGTGCGCCTGCGGTTGCGCAAGACCGCATCCAGTTCGCCGGGCGCGTCGCGCCGGCGTTCCGTTCCGACCCGCTCGACCGACCCCCGCTCGCCTAGCTTCGCCGAAGCCTGACCCGCCGCGG
>JAOUGZ010000246.1 GCA_029865405.1 Betaproteobacteria bacterium | reverse complement strand
CGCCGAAGCGATCGCCGCCGAGCGCGGCGACAACGCGCGCCGCTACGCCTTCGCGGCGTCGGCGGCGCTGGCCGACGCCGATGCCAAGCGCGCCATGCTGCGACGCTTCGCCGGCGACGCCGGGCTGCCCGAGAGCTGGATCGAGGAGGCGCTCGCACCGTTCAACGCGCCGGAGCACGCGGCGCACACCGCGCCCCTGCTCGGCGCGGCCCTGGCGCGGCTGCCCGAGCTCCGGCGCAGGAGCAAGATCTTCTTTGTCGAGCACTGGCTGGGCGCATTTCTTGCCGGCCAGACGGACGCCCGTGCGCTCGCCACGGTGCAAGGCTTCCTGCGCGGCGATCTGGAGCCGGATCTGCGGCTGAAGGTGCTCGAGGCGCTCGACGGCCTGGAACGCACGGTGCGCATCCGCGAGCGCTTTGCGGACGCGGCTGACCGATGACAACGCGCCGGCATTGCGATTAGACTTCCCGCATGACCGCACACGCCATCACGGTCAGGCTCGCCGGGCAGCGCGACGCACAGGCGATCGCGCTGATGTCGCGCGACCTGGTCGAATCGGGCCTGGGCTGGAAGTACGATGCCGCGCGCGTGCTGAAGGCACTCCGGAATGCGGAAACGCTGATCCCCGTGGCCTGCGACGGCGGGCGCATCGCCGGCTTCGGCATCATGGAGTTCGGCGACGAGCGCGCGCACCTGGTGCTGCTCGCGGTGCGCCCCACGCACCGGCGCATGGGCATCGGCCGGCGCCTCGTCGACTGGCTGGTGGAATCGGCCCGCACGGCCGGCATGGCCAGCCTGCATCTCGAGCTGCGCGCCGGCAACGAGGCCGCGCGCGGCTTCTATCGCGCCATGGGATTCGACGAGACCATCGTCGTGCCCGGCTACTACCGGGGCCGCGAAGCGGCGCTGCGCATGATCCGCGTGCTGCGCGCAGCCGGCCCCGTGCCCTACACCTGGCGGCCGTCGACGACCTGAGCGCGCCGCGCTAGGGCACGATGGCGAAGCCCAGGCGCAGCTGCGACTTGAAGCGCTGGTTGTAGTCGAGAATGTCTTCGCCGTATCCGGCGAAGAACTGCACGTGGAAGTAGCCCGACACCGGGCCGAAGCCGAGCACGCGCGTGCGCTCGAACCAGTCGAGCGTCAGGCTGCCCTTGCCCGCGGTGCCAAGCCGCGCCATCGCCACCCAGCTGCGCACCTCGTCGCCGTAGCGCAGCCGCCCGTCGACGTAGCCGCGGTAGCGCTGGATGTCCGGGTTTTCTTCCTTGTCTAGGTAGCCGTAGATCTTCGGCGTGATCTCGAGCCGCTTGCCGTTGGCGAAGTCCCAGTGCCACGCCGGTCGCACGAACAGCATGTCGATGGAGCGCGATTGCGCGCCTTCCTTGCCGTTCGACTCGTGCTCGAAGCCGACGCGCAGCGCGTCGATCCAGGTCTTGTCGTCGGTGCGATTCCACGCCCAGAAGAAAGACGGCCGGTAGCTCGTATCGCGGAACGGCTTGGAATCGCCGGACAGGTTCCACAGCGAAGTCTGGGTGTAGCCGAGATAGAACCCGGACAGCCAGGGCCGCTCGCCGCCCCATCCCAGCCCGCGGTCGAAGAGCCGGTACTTGAACGAAAGCTGGAAACGCGCATTGGTGCCGCCGCGCGTGCCCATGACGAAATAGACGGGCTCGTTCTCGGTGAGCGGCGGCTCGACGCCGTCGCGCGCCTGATTCACGGTAAAGCTCTGCAGCGCGTCCGGCGCAGGCTTTTCCTGCGCCGCGGCGGGCAACGCCGCGAGCGCGCAGAGCAGGAGCGGCCAGCGGGTCATGGTTTCTGCCAGAATCGTGGTCAATGTCCGAGTCTAGCGCGCCGTTGCCCGCCGTCTTCATCTCGCATGGCTCGCCCATGCATGCGCTCGAAGCGGGTGCCTCGGGCCGGGCCTGGGCCGAGCTCGGTCGGCGCCTGCCGCGCCCGCGCGCGCTGCTCATCGCCTCGGCGCATTGGGAAGCGGGGCAGCCGATCCTCAGTGGCGTCGAGCATCCCGACACGATCCACGATTTCTACGGCTTCCCGCAGCCCCTGTACGAAATCCGCTATCCGGCCCCGGGCGCGCCTGAGCTCGCGCGGCGCGCATTGCAGCTGCTCGCCGCCGCCGGCCTGGAGGCCTCGATCGACCCGCAGCGCGGCCTCGACCATGGTGCATGGGCGCCGCTCCTGTACGCGTACCCGGACGCCAGCGTGCCGGTGGTGCAGGTCTCCGTGCAAACAGCGCTCGGCCCGCGCCACCACCTTGCGCTCGGCGCCGCGCTCTCGCCGCTCGCGCGCGAGGGCGTTCTCATCATCGGCTCCGGGCACCTGACGCACAACCTGCGCGAATTGCGCAGCGTGCGCGACACGGGAATCGCGCATGCCGAGCCCTACGTGGCCGAATTCCAGGAATGGGTGCGCCGGTGCATCGAGACACATGACTACGACCGGCTCGCCGACTACCGCCGGCTGTCGCCGGCCGGCGTGCGCGCGCACCCGAGCGAGGAGCACTTCCTGCCGCTGTTCGTGGCGCTCGGCGCGGCGGGCGGCGATGCGCGCGCCGAGCGTTTCCTCTCGCACGTGGAAGGCGGCGTGCTCGCCATGGATGCGTATTTCCTGAGCCCGGGATCAGGCAAATCCTTACGCGCGCCGGCGTGACTTAGTACACGCTGGTCACGCTCTTTGACATTCGTCCGGGACCACCCCGGCTAGCGTCAGTGTGTACTCGCATCGAGGTGAGGCGATGCCCGGACTGGGCCGATTCGAAGGCGTGAAGGAATCCCGTTTTCGCGCGCGATACGCGGAGCGCTCGATCCCGTTCATCCGCGTATCGCTGCCCCTCGCGGCGACGCTCTACCTGCTGTTCCTCGCCTGGGACTACAGCATCGCCCCGGACGCGTTGCTCTACACGCTGACGGTGCGCCTGCCGTTCAGCTTCTTTGCCGTCGTCGTCTTCGGGCTGACCTTCCTGCAGAGCTTCGAGCGCTGGTCGCAGAGCGTGCTCTGCGTCACCGTGGTCCTGGGCGCGACCGGCATCGTCCTGGTGCTGGCGATCCTGCCGGACGGGTTCACCTACGGCGTCCCGGGCCTGCTGCTCGTCATCATGTACGCCTGTGGCGCCATCCGCCTGTTGCTTTCGGCAGCGGTGATCGCCTGCTGCGCAATCGTGGCGCTGGCCAATGTCATGCTCCTGGCCAAAGACGGCAGCGCGTTTCAGCTCCTCAACACCAATGTCTTCCTGATCTCGGCCTCGCTGGTCGGGTTGACCTACACGGCGCTGCTCGAATGGATGGAGCGCCACGCCTTCGCGCTCGAGGAAGACCTGCGCAAGGACAAGCAGGCGAGCGAGACGCTGCTGCGCAACTTCCTGCCCGACCGCATCATGAACCGCCTGCGCGACGGCGAGCGCTCCATCGCCGAGGCCGTGGGCGAAGCGACGGTGCTGTTCGCCGACATCGTCGGCTTCACCTCGCTCACGCACCGCATGGCGCCGGGCCACGTCGTCGAGGTGCTGAGCGCGATCTTCAATCGCTTCGACGAGCTCTCGGACCGCCTGGGTGTGGAGAAAGTCAAGACCATCGGCGATTGCTACATGGCGGTCGCTGGCGTGCGCTCGCCCTCGCCGCGCAGTGCCGAGGCCATGGCCGAATTCGCCATCGAGGCGCTTGCCTTCGTGCGCGAGTACGCCCGCGAGAACGACCTGCCGCTGCAGGTGCGCATCGGCATGAGCACCGGGTCGCTGGTCTCGGGCGTCATCGGCACGCACGTGCCGATCTTCGATTTGTGGGGCGGCCCGGTGAACGACGCCAGCCGGCTGCAGCAGGAAAGCATTCCCGGCGCCATCCAGGTGTCCGAGACCACCTACTGGCGCCTGCGCAACCGGTACGAGTTCCAGGAGCGCGGCACGCTGACGCTCAAGCACGGCGAGCACATCAGTGCCTACCTGCTGACCGGGCGCAAGGTGGCGGCGGGTGCGGGGTTGCGCGTGATCAGCGACGCGGCGCGCGAGCCGGTGGATCTCAGGACCACGAAGGCGGTGTGACATGGACATCACGCTGGGCCGACAGCAAGTTCCAGCCCCGGCTGCCGCGCTCGCCGCGGGCCGCCTCTGCCCCGAATACCGCGACGTGGTGGACCGGACGGTCGAGCTGCTTATGGCGACGAAGTCGCGGCTGCGCTCGGCCGTGCCGGGCGTCGCGGTGGCCGATGCCGGCGCCGCCACCGAGGCGATCACGAAGAATCTGTGGAACGAGTGGCGAGCGGCGTGGGTGGACGCGGCGGCGTGCCTGGCGGAGATCGCGGCGACGCCGGAGCACCTGCGCCTCGCCAAGGACTACACCGAGACGCACCTGACGTGCGAGCTGATGGGCGCACCGCTGTGGCGCCAGGCCTACACCAAGCCGCTCGGCTATCCGGGCGACTACCGGGTGATGGACTACATGTACCACCGCGAGCCCGAAGGCGACACCCAGTTCGGCCAGGTCGCGCACGACCTGGCGGTGCACATCGGCCACTTCGTGGTCAAGCGCAAGGAGCTCGTACGCCACGCGATCGCCGAGGCCGTCGCGCAGCATGGCGGCCCGGGGCCCTGCGTGGTCGCGAGCCTGGGCAGTGGTCCGTCACGCGAAGTGACGGAGTTCCTCGCGCATGACCCGCTCGCGGCGCGCCCGACGCGCTTCTTCCTGATTGACCAGGACGGAGACGCGCTGTGCTTTGCCGGCCGGCAGCTGGCCGAGGCCGTGCGTGACGGACCGTCGAACGGCGCGGCCCGCATCGAGATGCGCCACCTCTCGGTCTTGCGCCTGCTGCGCGAGATCGAGCCCGTCGAACTGCTGCCGCCGGCAAACCTCATCTACAGCGCGGGCCTGTTCGATTACTTCAGCGACCGCACCTGCCGCATCCTGACCAAGCGTCTGTACGAGGCGCTGCGCCCGCGCGGCCATCTGCTGCTGGGCAACATGAAAGCCGGCACCGACATGCTCTGGCCGCTCGAGCTGGTCGCCGACTGGTCGCTGCGCTACCGCTCGGCCGAGAGCATCCTCGCCTGGACCGAAGGGCTCG
>JAOUGZ010000245.1 GCA_029865405.1 Betaproteobacteria bacterium | reverse complement strand
TGCCGAACATCACCCGCTTGGCGTGGCCCGGGTACTGCTTTTTCAGGCTCACGACCGCGAGCCGGTAGGAGCAGCCCTCGGGCGGCAGGTAGAAGTCGGCGATCTCCGGAAACTGCTTCGCCAGGAGCGGCACAAAGATCTCGTTCAGCGCCACGCCGAGCATCGCTGGCTCGTCCGGAGGCTTGCCGGTGTAGGTCGAGTGGTAGACCGGATCGCGGCGCAGCGTGATGCGGTCCACCGTGAGCACCGGGAAGCGCTCGGCTTCGTTGTAGTAGCCCGTATGGTCGCCGTGCGGACCTTCGAGCGCGTCGTCGTCCGGGTGGATCACGCCCTCCAGCACGATCTCGGCGCGCGCCGGCACGTGCAGGTCGCTGCCCAGGCACTTCACGAGCTCGGTGCGCGCGCCGCGCAGGAGGCCGGCGAACTGGTATTCGCCGAGCGCATCCGGCACCGGCGTCACGGCGGCGAGTGTCGTCGCCGGATCCGCGCCGAGCACCACCGCGACCGGGAAAGCCTCTCCTGGATGCGCCAGCTGATGGTCGCGAAAATCGAGCGCGCCGCCGCGATGCGCGAGCCAGCGCATGATGACGCGGTTCGAGCCGACGACCTGCTGGCGATAGATGCCGAGGTTCTGGCGCGGCTTCAGCGGGCCGCGCGTGACGGTAAGCCCCCAGGTGATGAGCGGGCCCGCGTCGCCAGGCCAGCAGGTCTGCACCGGCAGGCGCGAGAGATCGGCGTCCTTGCCCTCCCAGACCATTTCCTGGCACGGCGCCGAGGAAACCAGCTTCGGCGCCATGTCGAACACCTTGCCCGCGAGCCGCGCAAGGCGGGGCAGGTTGGCGACAACGTCGCGCAGGCCCTTGGGCGGATCGGGCTCGCGTAACGCGGCGAGCAGCCTGCCCAGGTCGCGCAGCGCCGGGCGCGGATCGGCGCCCGACTCGATGCCCATGGCGAACGCGATGCGCTCCACCGTCCCGAAAAGGTTTCCCAGCACTGGCATGGCGAAGCCCGCAGGCCGCTCGAACAGCAGCGCCGGCCCGCCCGCGCGCAGTACCCGATCGCAGATCTCGGTCATCTCGAGCCGCGGCGAAACCGGCTCAGCGATGCGCTTCACTCCGCCAAGCGACTCGAGTCCGCCGAGGAACCCGCGCAGGTCCGCGTAATGCATCTCAGCGGCCGCTCTGCGCTGCGCGCTCCGCCACCAGCTCGGCAAAATCCGCCAGCATGCGGCTCTGTCCGCGTACGGCGTAGGCGCGATCGGCCCCGGGCAGGGACAGCACGAGCGTGGTGGTGCCGATCCAGCCGAAGACGGCGAGCGCCGTGCCGCCGAGGACGCACGCCACGCCCACCGCCGGCAACAGGCTGGCCAGAGCCCCGAGGACGTGCAAGGTGCCGCGCAGCAACTGCGCGACCGCGTTCGCGCCGCTGATCTCGGCCGCCGCCTCGACGGCGATGCTCGCCAGCGGGCCCGATACGGCGAAGAAGAGAGCCGCCAGCAGGGCGAGGAACGCACCCCAGCCGATGCGCCGCACGTCGCGCTCATAGCCGACGCGCACCGCTGCTATGGCGCGCAATGCCATGCTGTCCATGTGGCCGACGCCGTGGTGCAGCAGGCGTGCACCGTAAAGGGACAGCTGCGTCCCGCGCAGCGGTCCAGCGGAGAATTCGAAATTTGCGATGGGTGTTTCGAGCGCCATCGCCGAAGCTTAGCGCAGGCCGTAATGCGCGGCGATGCCAGCGAAAACCGCCGCGCCCACCCAGTTGTTGCCGCGAAACGCCCTGAAGCAGCCTTCGCGCGAGCGGTCACGAATGAGTCGGTAGTGCGCCGCCATCAGCACCGCGGCTATCACGAGCCCCGCGTAGTACATCCATCCCAGCCGCGCCAGGATGCCGACCCAGGCGAGCAGCGCCAGCATCCCCGTGTAGGCCGCCATCACGCCCGCCACGTCGTAGCGGCCGAGGGTGCGTGCCGACGTGCGCATGCCGATCCTCGCATCGTCGTCGCGATCCACCATCGCGTACTCCGTGTCATAGGCGAAGGCGTAGCAGACATTGGCGGCGAGCAGCACCCAGCACTCCAGCGGCAGCCGGTTCTGGATGGCGGCGTAGGCCATCGGGATGCCGAAGCCGAACGCGACCCCGAGGTAGAGCTGCGGCAGCGCGAAAACGCGCTTGGTGAGCGGATAGGTCACGGCGATGCCGAGCGCGACGAACGACAGCTGGAGCGCGAGCCGGTTGAGCATCAGCACCAGCCCGAATGCCGCGGCGGCGAGCAGCGCCGCCAGCACGAGCGCTTCTGCCGGCCGGATCTCCCCCGTGGCGAGCGGCCGGTCGCGTGTGCGCTCGACGTGGCGGTCGAATCCACGGTCGAAGAAATCGTTCACCGCGCACCCGGCCGAGCGCATGAGCAGCGTACCCACGCAGAAAATGGCGACGATCTCGACGCCCGGCATGCCGCGCGAGGCCAGCCACACCGCCCAAAGCGTCGGCCAGAGCAGGAGGAGCGTGCCGATCGGCTTGTCGAGCCGCAGCAACCGCTCGTAGGCGTTGATGCGCTGCTCGAGCCGGGCCCAGGTCATGCGCGAGTCTAGACCTTTCCGAAGTCGGCGCGTACGCCGAGCCAGCGGTCGATATGGCGCCGCGCCAGCGCCTCGTCTGCTTCGAGCAGCTCGTCGGCGGCCACGCGCGCCGCCTCGAGCAGCGGCTCGTCGGCGACCAGGTCGGCAAAGCGCAGCAGCGGCGCCCCGCTCTGCGCCACACCCAGCAGCTCCCCCGGCCCGCGCAGCGCGAGGTCCTGCTCGGCAATGGCGAAACCGTCCGCGTTCTCGTAGATCACCTTGAGTCGCGCCCGCGCACCCTCGGAAAGGGGTTCCTGGAACAGCAGGATGCAGTCGCTCGCGCGCGTGCCGCGGCCGATGCGGCCGCGCAACTGGTGCAGCTGCGCCAGGCCGAAGCGCTCGGCGTGCTCGATCACCATGAGCGAGGCGTTGGGCACGTCCACGCCCACTTCGATCACCGTGGTGCACACGAGGAGCTGCGTGGCGCCTTCCGCGAACGCGCGCATCGCCGACGCCTTGTCTGCCGGCGCCATGCGCCCATGCACGAGGCCGATGCGAAGGCGCGGCAATTCCCGGCGCAATTCTTCGTAGGCATCGAGCGCCGCCTGCAGGTCGCGGTCCTTCGATTCCTCGATCACGGGGCATACCCAGTACGCCTGCTGGCCGTCGGCGCAGGCGGCGCGGATGCGTTCGAGCACCTCGCCGCGGCGCGCCGCGGACGCCAGGCGGGTGGTGACCGGCTTTCGGCCCGGCGGCAGCTCGTCGATCACCGAGACGTCGAGATCCGCGAAATAGCTCATCGACAGCGTGCGCGGGATCGGCGTTGCGCTCATCATCAGCTGGTGCGCGGAGGCCTGTTCGCTTTTCCTTCGCAGCTGCAGGCGCTGCTTCACGCCGAAGCGGTGCTGCTCGTCGACGATGGCGAGCGCGAGACGCGCGAATTCGACTCCCTCCTGGAACAGCGCCTGCGTACCGATGGCGATGCTCGCGGCGCCGCTGGCGATTGCGCGGCGCGCGCTCTTGCGCTCGGCGGCCGGCAGGCCGCCATGCAGCCACGCGATCGAAACGCCCAGCGGCCCGAGCCAGGCGGAGAACTTGCGGAAGTGCTGCTCGGCGAGGATCTCCGTGGGCGCCATGACCGCCGCCTGACCGCCGGCATCCACCGCGGCGAGGCAGCCGATCGCGGCGACGATCGTCTTGCCGCTGCCGACATCGCCCTGCAGCAGCCGCTGCATGGGGTGCGGCTGGCCCAGGTCGCGCAGGAGCTCGGCCATGACGCGCTGCTGCGCGCGCGTCAGGCGAAACGGCAGCCGGCCGAGAAAGCGCTTGAGCAGCGCGCCGCTCGCGGGCAATGCGGGCGCGGTCCGCTCCCGGCGCTTGCGCCGCGCCAGCCTGAGCTGCAGCTGCTGGGCGAGCAATTCGTCGAACTTGACGCGACGCCAGGCCGCCGCGGTGTCCGCGCCCGGCGCCGGCCGGTGCAGCAGGCGCACGCTCGCCTCCAGCGGCGCGAGGCCGAGGCGCTCGCGCAGCGCCGAGGGCAGGATCTCCTCGATGGCTTCCTCCGCCAATGCTTCGAAGACCAGCTTGCGCAACAATGCCTGGCTGAGCCCGGCGGTGGTCGGATAGACGGGCGTCAGCGTATCCGCGAGCGGCTCGCCGGGCGCGACGATGCGGTAGCGGGGATGCACGATCTCGGCGCCGAACCAGCCCGGGCGCACTTCGCCGTAGGCGCGCACCAGGCTGCCCTCCCGCACGGCGCGCTCGAACTGCTTCACCTGGCTGCCGTAGAAATTGAGAAAGCGCAGCACCAGGCCGTCGGCGTGTACCACCAACTGGCGCTTGGGGCGGAAGGCGATCTCGGCGCGGCGTACTGGCGCCTGCACGAGGACCGGCGCCCCGGGCTGCGCTGCCTCGGGCGCGGTGAGCCGCGTTTCATCCTCATAGCGCAGCGGCAGGTGATACAGGAAATCGTGGCGCGAGCGGATCCCGAGCTTGGCGAGCCTGCTCGCCGTGGCGGGCGGCAGCGCGCGCGTCAACCGGCGTGCAGGATGGCGTCGATTTCGACCAGCGCGCCGCGCGGCAGGCTCGCCACGCCGACAGCGGCGCGCGCCGGGTAGGGCTGCGGCACGTACTGCGCCATGGTCTCGTTCACCTTGGCGAAATGCGCGAGATCGGTGAGGTACACGGTCATGCGCACGGCGTGGCCGAGCCCGAGGCCCGCGGCCTGCGCCACGGCGGCGAGATTGGCGAACACGCGGTGGATCTGCGCATCGATGCCCTGCGCGAGCCGCATCGTCGCGGGGTCGAAGCCGATCTGGCCGGAGAGATACACGGTATTCCCGGCGCGCACGGCCTGGGAGTAGGCGCCGATGGCCGCGGGCGCGTCGGCGGTCTGGATCGCGGTTTTCATGGCGAGGGCGGGCTTAGAATGGTCCGGGTCATCTTAGCTGAAATGCCGGCACCCCTCATTGCCAATCTCGAGAAGCTCCTCGGCACGCCGCGTGACGGCGCGCTGC
>JAOUGZ010000244.1 GCA_029865405.1 Betaproteobacteria bacterium | reverse complement strand
CGTGCAGGTGGCCCTCGTCATCGAAGTGGCCGAGGTCGCCCGAGCGGTACCAGCCATCGGCGAACGCTTGCGCGCTCTCGGCGGCGGCGTTCCAGTAGCCCGCCGCCAGGTTCGGTCCGCGCACCAGGATTTCGCCGTCGCGGCCCGCGGGCAGCTCCGCACCGTCGTCATCCGCCACTTTCACTTCGCAGTGCAGCGCGGGCGCGCCGGCCGAGCCCGCCTTGCGCTGGGCGTCCGCGGCGCGCACGTAGGTCGCGATCGGGCAGGTCTCGGTCGAGCCGTAGACCTGGACCACCGGCACGCCGCGCGCGCTCGCCTTGCGCACGAACGCGGCCGGGACGATGGTCGAGCCGGTGGTGATCATGCGCAGGCTCGACAGGTCGGCGCTCTGCCAGCGCGGCAGCGCCATCAGCGCGTCGAGCTGTGCCGGCACCAGCACCGTGAGCGTGATGCGTTCGCGCTCGATCGCCGCCAGCGTCGCCGCCGGATCGAACCTGGCGTGCAGCGTGACGCTCGCGCCGGCATGCAGCGCGGGCGTGGTCTGGATGTTCATTCCGCCGACGTGAAACAGCGGCAGCGTCGTCAGCACCCGGTCGGCGCTGGTCAGGTCGTGCATGTGCGCGCTGTTGAACGCGTTCCACTGCAGCGCGCGCTGCGTCAGCACCACGCCTTTGGGCGCGCCGGTCGAGCCCGAGGTGTAGCACAGGAGCAGCGGCGCGCCCTCGTCGCCCGCGGCGGCCGGTGCCGCGCCGGCATCGCTCAGCAGCGCGGACAGCTCGAGCGCCTCGAACCCGTGCACGTGATCGGCGAACGCCGCCTCGCGGAACACCACGCGCGGGCGGAAATCGGCCAGCACGCGTGCATGCTCGGGCGGGGCAAGGCGCCAATTGAGCGGCGCGAGCATCGCGCCCAGGCGCGCGCAGGCGAACAGCAGCACCAGCACTGCCGGATGGTTCAGGCCGAGATAGGCGACGGCATCGCCGCGCTTGACGCCCCGGCCCGCCAGCGCGGCGGCCGCGCGCCGGATGCGGTGCGCAAGCTCGGCGTAGCCGATCGCCTCGCCCTCGAAGCGCAAGGCGACGGCGCCCGGGGAAAAGCGCGCGTGCCGCTCGATCCAGTGCGACAGGTCCACGCTCAGCCTCCCGTCACCTCGAGCACCACGGCCATTGCGGTGTCGCCCGCCGCGCAGCCGGTGAACAGCCCGCGGCCGCCGCCGCGCTGCGCCAGCTCCTCGATCAGCTCGATGATGGCGCGCGTGCCCATCGGCGCCTGCGGGTGGCCCCAAACGAGCGAGCAACCGAAATTGTTCATGCGCTCGAGGCCGACGCCGGTGGTCCGCGAGAACAGGATGTCGTTCAGTGCGAATGGATTGTGCGTCTTGACCGCGTCCATGCGCCCGATCGCCAGCCCGGCCTGCGCCAGCGCCTGCTGCGCCGCCGGAATCGGCGCCTCGGGCATGTAGGCGAGCGCGGCGCGCGACTGGCCGAAGCCCAGCAGCCGGATGCGGATCTTCGGGTCGCGCGACAGCGCCTTCGCCCGCTCGGCGGTGGCGAGCACGATCGCCGCGTTGCCATCGGCCGGGTGCGTCTGCGCGCCGTAGGTCACCGTCCCGCCGGGCTGCACCGGCTTGAGCTTCGCCAGGCCCTCGCGGGTGGAGGTGTTGATGCCCTCGTCGCCCGCGATCGTCGCCACGGTCTTGCGGTAGGCCGGGTCCGGCACCTCGAAGGGCAGCGTCATGAAGCGCTTGTGGAACGCGCTGTCGGCGGCAAGCGCATCGCGGTACTGCGCTTCGCGGCGCAGAACCACCTCGTGCTGCTCGGCGGTGCCGATGCCGTGCTTCCTGGCCACGTTCTCGGCGGTGTCCACCATGGCGTGCGGCCCGAGCGGGTCGCAGCTGAAGTTGTCCATCACCCAGTCCTCGTGCGCACCGGTGCCGCCGGGGCCGCGCGGGTTCGGATAGTAAAGGTGCGGTCCGTTCGAGGTGCGGTCGCAGGTGACCGAGAGCGAGACGCCGGACAGTCCGCACTCGATCTCCTGCGCAGCGGCGAGCAGCACGCGCACGCCGGTGGCGCAGGCCTGCATCAGCGTCGGGCCGCCGACCTGGCCGGCCCCGGCCAGCCCGGCGAACCACGGCAAGCCGTAGAACGAGTGCTTCTGCGGCACGCTGAAGCCGAGCACGCCGTGATCGAACCCCTGCACCGGAATGCCGCGCCGCGCGAGCTCGTTCTTCGCCACGTGGGCGGCGAATTCGACGGAATTCAGGTTCGCGAAAGCGCCCTGCCAGCGCGCGAACGGCGTGCTCCAGTAGCAGCCATAGGGTATCTCCGCCTTGTATGCCATCAGCCCCGCCCCGCCATGTCCAGAAGTATGCGCCGCGCGTTTTCGAGGTGCGCGTGCATCGCCTTCGCCGCGGCCTCGGCGTCGCCGGCCGTGAGCGACGCGGTGAGTTGCTTCAGGCCCTTCAGCACGATCGCGCGCACCGCGGCGGCGTCAAGCGTAAAGGCCCGCAGGTAGCGCACGTGATCGGCATAAAGCCGGATGGCGCGCACCAGCCGCTGGTTCGGCACCAGCGCCATCCACGCGTCGCGGTAGCGATAGTTGGCGTCCATGAACGCCGCGCCGTCGCCCGCCTCGTGCGCCGCCGCCATCTCCTCCAGCGCCCCACGCAGCGGCGCGAGCGCCTTGCGCTCGGGTCGGCTCGCCGCGACGAGGCGCAGCGCCTCGGGCTCGAGCAGGAACCTGAGCGCATAGATGTCCTCGATGTCGCCGACGCTGAGCGCCGGCACCATGAAGCTGCGGCCCTCGGCCACCACCAGCCCGTCGCTCGCCAGGCGCGCCAGCGCCTCGCGCACGGGCGTGCGCGACACGCCGAGTTGCGCGGCGAGCGCCGCCTCCTGCAGCGCTTGGCCGGTGGGAATGCGCCCCGCGCGCAGGTAATCGCGCAAAGTCCCATACACGCGATCGCCAAGCGGCTCGGACCGTTCGAGTACCTGCAGTTTCTCGATCATGTCATTTACGTGTACAGTATACGGTATACAGTCGGGAAGCAAGCCTGATGCGCATCGGAATCGACGTCGGCGGCACGTTCACCGATTTCGTCCTGCTCGAGGACGCGACCGGCCGCACCCACACTTACAAGTGCCTGACCACGCCGCGCGACCCGTCGCAGGCGATCGAACAGGGACTGCACGCCCTCGCCCGCGAAGTCCCGGGCTGCATCGAGCGGCTCGAGGAAGTGATCCACGGCACCACGCTCGTGATCAACGCCATCATCGAGCGCAAGGGCGCGCGCACCGGCCTGATCACCACGCGCGGCTTTCGCGACGTGCTCGAGCTCGGGCGCGAGATCCGCTACGCGGCCTACGACGCCTTCGCCCAGATGCCCGCGCCCCTGGTGCCGCGGGAGCGCCGGCTCGAGGTCGACGAGCGCCTGCGCGCCGATGGCAGCGTGCTCGCGCCGCTCGACGAGGCGCAGGCGCGCGACACGGTGCGCGAGCTGGCGCGCCTGGGCGTCGAGTCGGTGGCCGTGTGCCTGCTCAACTCGTTCGAGAATCCGGCGCACGAACTGGCGCTGAAGCGCCTGCTCGCCGCGGAGTTTCCGCAAGCCTCAGTGTCCATTTCCTACGAAGTGCTGCCGCAGATCCGGGAGTACGAGCGCACCAGCACCACCGTCATCAACGCCTACGTCAAGCCGCTCACCGAGACCTACCTGCGGCGGCTGCGCGAGCGCCTCGCCGCGATCGGCTTTCGCGGGCGGCTGTTCATCATGCTCTCCTCGGGCGGCGTCACCTCGGCCGAAACCGCCGCCGAATTCCCGGTGCGCATCATCGAATCCGGCCCGACCGCGGCGGTCATCGCCGGGCAGTACTACAGCCGCCTGTTCGACTGCCCGGAAATGTTCTGTTTCGACATGGGCGGCACGACGGCCAAGTCCTGCCTCATCCAGAACGGGGTGGCGGGCGTGGTGCCGACCTTCGAAGTCGGTCGGGTGCAGCGCTTTCAGAAAGGCAGCGGCCTCACCATCCAGGTGCCGGTGGTCGACCTGATGGAAATCGGCGCCGGCGGCGGCAGCATCGCGCGCGCCAGCCGCCTCGGCACGCTGCAGGTCGGGCCCGAGAGCGCGGGCGCCGAGCCCGGCCCGATGTGCTACGCGCGTGGCGGCACCGAGCCCACGGTAACTGACGCGGACCTGCTGCTCGGCTATCTCGATCCGGCCTACTTTCTCGGCGGGACCATGCAGCTCGATGCCGCTGCTGCGCGTCGCGGCATCGAGGAGCGCGTGGCTCGGCCGCTCGGCGTATCGTTCGTCGATGCGCTGTGGGGCATCCACGACCTGATCAACGAGACCATGGCCGCGGCGGCGAAAACGCACATTGCCGAGCGCGGCGGCAACCCGCAGCTCGTTACCGTGGTCGCGTTCGGCGGCGCCGGACCGGTGCACGCCTACGGCCTGGCGCTCAAGCTGGGCGCCGCGCGCCTCGCGGTGCCGCCCAACGCGGGCGTCGGCTCGGCGCTCGGCTTTTTCACCGCGCCGCGCGCCTTCGATCTCGTACGCAGCCACAAGCTGCCCTTCGCGACGGCCGACTTCGCCAGGCTCGAGGCCTTGTTTCGCGAGCTCGAGGCCGACGGCGAGCGCACGTTGCGCAAGGCCGGCGCTGAAGGACCGATCGGCTTCGCCCGCTCGGTGGAGGCGCGCTTCATCGGCCAGGGCTCGGAGACCAGCCTGCCGGTCCCCGAGCGCGATTTCGGCAGCCTCGACGCCGAGTCGCTGCGCCGCCGCTTCGACGAGGTCTACGCGCGGCTCTACGGCCGCACCTATCCCGAGTCGCCCGTCGAGTTCGTGAACTTCTGCGTGCGCGCCAGCCTGCCGGTGAAGCTGCTCGCGCTGCCGAAGATCGCGCGCCAGGGGCGCACGGCCGACGCGCTGAAAGGCGCGCGCAATGCCTACTGCGGACTCGCGCGCGAGTTCATCGCGCACAGCGTCTACGACCGCTACCGGCTCGCACCCGAGGCCGAGATCACGGGCCCCGCGATCTTCGAGGAGCGCGAGTCGACGGTGATCGTCGGCGCGGGCGCGCGCGCACGCGTGGATGAG
>JAOUGZ010000243.1 GCA_029865405.1 Betaproteobacteria bacterium | reverse complement strand
GCAGCGCTTCCAGTGCGATCTTTCGCTTTTCCCTACGGTCATGCGCGTATTCGACGCCTGCATGAAGCTCGACGCGTTCGACCGCGCGCAGCCCACCAAGCAACCCGACGCAGAGTGACCATGACCAAGCTCCACGCCTATCGCAGGTTTCATCCTGGCACACAGCCCGAGTACGATTTCCCGCCCTACGCCTCGACGGCCAAGCGCCATCCGACGCAGCCCCTGGTCATCGTGCCGCAAACGCTGTCCGAGATCACCGGGCCCGTGTTCGGCGACCATGATCTCGAGCCCACGGACAACGATCTCACGCGCCAGCACAAGGGCGAGCCGCTCGGCGAGCGCATCATCGTCAGCGGCCGGGTGCTGGATGAAAACAGCCGGCCCGTGCCGCACACGCTGGTCGAGGTGTGGCAGGCGAACGCGGCGGGCCGCTACCCTCACAAGAATGACCGGCACGATGCGCCCATCGATCCCAACTTTTCTGGCGCCGGCCGCACGCTCACCGACGCGGCGGGGCGCTACCGCTTCATCACCATCCGCCCGGGCGAATACCCGTGGCGCAACCACTACAACGCATGGCGACCGGCGCACATCCACTTCTCGCTCTTCGGCCAGGCGTTCCTCACGCGCCTGGTCACGCAGATGTATTTCCCGGGTGATCCGCTGCTGCCCTACGACCCGATGTACATGAGCATCCCGGACGAAAGGGCGCGCGTGCGCCTGGTGTCGCAGTTCGACTGGGAAAACACGGTGCCGGAGCACGCGCTCGCGTACCGGTACGACATCGTCCTGCGCGGTCGCGAGGCGACGCCCATGGATGACTCGCCCGGAGAGTGAGATGAGCCTTTACGCCAGCGGCTCGCAGACGGTCGGCCCCTACCTGCACATCGGCCTGACGTGGCTCAACACCGCGCGCATCGCCAGCCCCGCCATGAAGGGCGAGCGCGTCGTCATCCAGGGGCGGCTACTCGACGGCGACGGCGTCGGCGTGTCCGACGGCCTGGTCGAGATCTGGCAGGCGAACGCGGCAGGCAAGTACGCGCACCCGGAAGACCGGCGCCAGATCCCGCTGGAGAAAGGGTTTCGCGGCTTCGGGCGCATTCCGACCGACGCCAAGGGGCGTTTCCGCTTCAGCACCGTGAAGCCGGGCCGGGTGCCCGGCCTGGGCGGAAAGCTGCAGGCGCCGCACCTGTCGGTGACGGTATTCATGCGCGGCCTGCTCAAGCAACTCTCGACCCGGATCTACTTCCCCGGCGACCCGGCCAACGCGCAGGACCCGGTCCTGAAGCGTGTTCCCGCACCACGGCGCGCCACGCTCATCGCCAGGCGCAGGGCGAAGGGCGTGCTGGAGTGGAACATCGTCCTGCAGGGCAGGGACGAGACGGCGTTCTTCGACTTCTGAGGCTAGGCGCCGCGCAAGCGCGCCATCAGCTCCTGCGGCATTGCCGTGCCGCGCAGGCGCGTGCCGGGACCGCCCTCGAATCTCGCCCACACGCGCTTTTCCGCGCCCCGCGCCAGCGCCATGCCGTCTTCGCGCAGCACCTCGTGCGCGATGGTGAAGGACTTGCCGCCGAAATGCTCGATCTTCGAGCGCACCTCGCAACGGTCGCCCTGCTCGGCGGGATACAGGAACTGGCAGTCCGCCGACACGAGCGGCATGGCGAGGTGCTCGGCGCGCATGCGCTTGGCGTCGTAGCCCGCGGCAGCGAACATCGCCCAGCAGGCCGAGTCCATCCAGCGGAAATAGGTAGGGTAGAAGATGATGCCCGCCGGGTCGCAGTCGCCCCACTGCACCTGGCAGGGAAAGCTGGCCACGATTGCGCGAGGCGGGGCCTCGTTCAGCACTGTTCCCACGGCAGGCCGGCGAAGCGCCAGCCGGCGAGCGAATTGCGCTGGTGCTTGTCGTTCAGCTCGCCCTCGAAGCCATGCTGCACGTTGTAGATACGGGTAAACCCGGCGCGCTCCAGTTCTTCGCCAGCCTCCCGGGAGCGGTTGCCGCTGCGGCAGATGAGCACCACGGGACGCGTGTTGTGATTGGTGCCGGCGAGCTTTTTCACCTGGCCGACGAAATGCGGGTTCACGGCCCACTCCGGCCCGTCGTTCCAGGCCACGTGCAGCGCGCCGACCGGGTGGCCGACGAACAGGTATTCCATCTCGCTGCGACAGTCGACGAACAGCGCGTCGGCGTGCTGCTTGAGGAACTCGTACGCCCGCTTCGGTTCGAGATGCTCCATGGAGGGAGCGCATTATACGCGTAAGCGTTTGACATAGCAGGCTTATGTGGGCACACTGCGCCACTCGCGCCGATTTGATGTTCAGCTTGCGGGCGCGTTACAAATACTGCTAAAGAGACGTGCCCAGACGCCCGTTTCCGCGCAAGCCGAACGGGCGTTTTGTTTTTCCGGCCTTTTATGACGCACAGCGATCGCACCGCACGACTGCAGGCCCTCCTCGCCGAGCGCATCCTGGTGCTCGACGGCGCCATGGGCACCATGATCCAGCGCGAGCGCCTGGACGAGGCGCAGTTCCGCGGCGAGCGTTTTCGCGACTGGCCGCGCGACCTGCGGGGCAACAACGACCTCCTGGCGCTGACGCAGCCGGACCTGATACGCCGCATCCACGACGAGTACCTCGAGGCGGGCGCGGACATCATCGAGACCAATACCTTCAACTCGACCGCCGTATCGATGGCGGACTACGGCATGGAAGGGCTGGTCGCCGAACTCAACCTCGCTGCCGCGCGCCTCGCGGTCGATGCCGCCCGCGCCGCACAGGCCAGGGACCCCGGTCGTCCGCGATTCGTCGCTGGCGTACTCGGGCCGACCACCAAGACCGCGTCGATCTCCCCGGACGTGAACGACCCGGGGTTTCGCGCCGTGAGCTTCGATCAGCTGGTCGCGGCCTACCGCGAGGCGGCAGCGGCGCTGGCCGAGGGCGGCGTTGACCTGATCCTGGTCGAGACCGTGTTCGATACGCTGAACGCCAAGGCCGCGCTGTTCGCGCTCGAGGAGCTTTTCGAGCGGCGCGGCGCGCGCCTGCCGGTGATCGTCTCGGGCACCATCACCGACGCCTCGGGCCGCACGCTCTCGGGCCAGACTGCGGAAGCGTTCTACAACTCGATACGCCATGCCCGGCCGCTTGCCGTGGGTCTTAATTGTGCGTTGGGCGCCAAGGAGCTGCGCCCGCACGTCGAAGAGCTTGCCGGCATCGCCGAGGCGTTCGTCTCCTGCCACCCGAACGCGGGACTGCCGAACGCCTTCGGCGAGTACGACGACACGCCCCAGAACATGGCCGCGATCATGGGCGAGTGGGCGCGCAGCGGCTGGCTCAACATCGTCGGCGGCTGCTGCGGCACCACCGCCGAGCACATCCAGGCCCTCGCCGAAGCCGTGCGCGGCGTGGCGCCGCGCAAAGTGCCGAAGCGGCCCGCAGCGCTGCGCCTCGCGGGCCTCGAGCCGCTCAACGTGGGCGCGGACTCGCTTTTCGTCAACATCGGCGAGCGCACCAACGTCACCGGCTCGAAGGCGTTCGCGCGCCTGATCCTCGCCGGCGATTACGCCGAGGCGCTCAGCGTGGCGCGCCAGCAGGTGGAGAACGGCGCGCAGGTCATCGACGTCAACATGGACGAGGCGATGCTCGACTCGGAGGCGGCGATGCACCGCTTTCTGACGCTCGTCGCCGCGGAACCCGACATCGCGCGCGTGCCGGTGATGATCGACAGCTCCAAGTGGCGCGTGATCGAAGCCGGCCTGAAGTGCATGCAGGGGAAATGCATCGTCAACTCGATCAGCATGAAGGAGGGCGAGGCGGAGTTCCTGCGCCAGGCGCGCCTCGCGCGCCGCTACGGCGCTGCCGTGGTGGTGATGGCCTTCGACGAGCAGGGCCAGGCCGATACGCTGGAGCGGCGCACCGCCATCTGCCGCCGCGCCTACGATCTGCTGACCACACAGGCCGGCATGCCCGCCGAGGACATCATCTTCGACCCCAACATCTTCGCCGTGGCCACCGGACTCGAGGAGCACGCGCGCTACGGCCTGGACTACATCGAGGCTGCGCGCTGGATCCGGCAGAACCTGCCGCATGCGCAGGTCTCGGGCGGGCTTTCGAACCTGTCGTTCTCGTTCCGCGGCAACGACGCCGTGCGCGAGGCGATGCACACCGCGTACCTGTACCACGCCGTGCGTGCCGGGATGTCGATGGGCATCGTCAACGCCGGGCAGCTCGGCGTGTACGAGGAGATCGATCCGCAGCTCCGGGAGCGCGTCGAGGACGTGATCCTAAACCGGCGCGACGACGCTACCGAGCGGCTGGTCGAGTTCGCTGAGAACGTCAAGCAGGGCGGCAAGGCGGCAAAAGCAGACGACGCCTGGCGCCGCGCGCCGGTACGCGAGCGACTGGTGCACGCGCTGGTGACCGGGACGGCGACCCACGTGGTCGCGGATACCGAGGAGGCGCGCCTTGAGGCGGCGCATCCCATCGATGTGATCGAGGGCCCGCTGATGGACGGCATGAACGTGGTCGGCGACCTGTTCGGCGCCGGCAAGATGTTCCTGCCGCAGGTGGTGAAGTCGGCGCGCGTCATGAAGCAGGCGGTGGCCCATCTCGTGCCCTTCATCGAGGCGGAGAAGGCGAAGAATGGGGAGGGCGGGCGGCCCAAGGGCAAGATCGTCATCGCCACAGTGAAGGGCGACGTGCACGACATCGGCAAGAACATCGTCGCCGTGGTGCTTCAGTGCAACAACTACGAGGTGCTGAACCTCGGCGTCATGGTGCCGGCGCAGAGGATCCTGGAAACGGCGCGCGTGGAGAAGGCCGACGCCATCGGCCTGTCGGGTCTGATCACGCCGTCGCTCGAGGAGATGGCACACGTCGCGCGCGAGATGGAGCGCGAGGGCTTCACGCTGCCGCTGCTCATCGGCGGCGCGACGACCTCGCGCGCGCACACGGCGGTGAAGATCGCGCCCAACTATACGGGCCCGGTGGTGTACGTGCCGGATGCCTCGCGCTCGGTGCCGGTGACGCAGAGCCTGCTATCGAAGGAGGCGCGCGCTGCCTACGTCGCCGAGGTGCGCGCGGACTACGAGAAGCTGCGTCGCC
>JAOUGZ010000242.1 GCA_029865405.1 Betaproteobacteria bacterium | reverse complement strand
CGGCATGCTCGGCGCTTTCACGTTGCTCCTCGTCTACCAGCTGGTCGGCGAAGTGCTGGTGCTGGTCACCGGCCTGCCGGTGCCGGGGCCGGTGGTGGGCATGCTGCTCCTTTTCCTGTCGCTCGCCGCGCGCGGCAGCGCGCCGCAGTGGCTGCGCGACACCTGCCAGGGCATGCTCGCGCACCTTTCGCTGCTGTTCGTGCCAGCCGGGGTCGGGGTGCTGCTGCACTTCCAGCGCCTGGGCGCCGAGTGGCTGCCGATCACGGTGGCGCTGGTGGCGAGCACCGTGATCACCATCGGCGTCACCGCGCTGGTCATGCGGGCGCTGCAGAAATGAGCGGGCGGCTTTCCGACATCTGGGTCTACCTCTCGGCCTCGCCGCTGCTGTGGCTGACGGCGACGCTCGCCGCCTACCAGGGCGCGTTCTGGCTCTACCGCAAGGCGAACATGAACCCGCTCGCCAACCCGGTGGCGATCGCGGTGGCCGCGCTGGTGGCGCTGCTCTGGTTCACCGACACGCCGTACCCGGTGTATTTCGAGGGCGCGCAGTTCGTGCACTTCCTGCTCGGCACGGCGACGGTGGCGCTCGCCGTGCCGCTCTACGCCAACCTGGAGACGCTGAAAAAGAACCTCGTGCCGCTCGGCGGCGCGCTCGTCGCCGGCTCGGTGGTGGCCGCGGTGTCGGCGGTGGGCATCGGCTGGCTGCTCGGCGCGAGCCGCGAGACGCTGCTGTCGCTCGCGCCGAAGTCCGCGACCGCGCCGATCGCGATGGGCGTGGCGGAAAAGCTCGGCGGGCTGCCCTCGCTCACCGCGGTGCTGGTGGTGACCACCGGCATCCTCGGCGCGGTGCTCGCGCGCGGCACGCTGAACCTGCTGCGCATCGACG
This sequence comes from Betaproteobacteria bacterium, assembly GCA_029865405.1. Next base: position 4,217 of record JAOUGZ010000242.1, on the reverse strand, counting down.
ACCACGCGGTGCGCGGCTTCGCCGTGGGCGTGGCGGCGCACGGCATCGGCACCGCGCGCGCCTTCCAGGTGTCGGAGAAGATGGGCGCTTTCGCCGGCCTCGCCATGGGGCTGAACGGGATGCTCACGGCGTTTCTTTTCCCGGTGCTGGTGCGGCTCTGGTGACGGCGAGCGCGGCCGCCGCGCCGGCGAGCACGCCGAGGGCGTTCGCCGCCATGTCGGCCAGCTCGTAGCTGCGGTAGCTGGTCGCGCCCTGCGCGAATTCGAGCGCGATGCCCAAGGCGATCCACCCGGCGGCGTAGGCAAGGCGCGCTTTGCCCCGATACAGGATCGAGAACCAGAACATGAGCGCGGCGTAGGCGACGAAATGCTTCAGCTTGTCGCTGACTTCAAGGCCCAGATCGGGTGAGGATGGGCTGAGCGAGAGCCAGACGATCGCCGCCACGTACAGCCAGCCTCCCGCCAGTGCCGCGGCGCGCATCAGAACAGGCGCAATTGCCCGGAAGGCGAGGGCGGCACGAACCGCGTGCAGTCGAGCTCGGGCGTGCGGCGCCCGCCGCCGTGGCCGTTGAGGCCGAAGCGCCGGCAGGCGATGTCGAAGCGCCTGGCGACCAGCTCGGCGTAGTTGCCCGTGCCGCGCATGCGCTCGTGAAACCGCGGGTCGTTGTCCTTGCCGCCGCGCATCTGGCGCACGATGCTGATGACGTGTGCCGCGCGCTCGGGGTAGTGCGCCGCCAGCCATTCCCTGAAGATGTCCTTCAGCTCGTTGGGCAGACGCAGGATGATGTAGGCGGCTTCCTGCGCGCCGGCTTTGGCCGCCTCCTCGAGCACTTGTTCCAGCGTCTTGTCGGTCAGCGCCGGCACGAGCGCGGCGACCATCACGCCGCAGGGGATGCCGGCGCCGGCAAGTGCCTTGAGCGTATCCAGCCGGCGCTGCGGGCTCGCCGCGCGCGGCTCGAGCTTGCGGGCCAGAACCCGGTCGAGCGTGCCGATGGAAACGAACACTTTCACCAGGTTCTTCCGCGCCATAGGCGCAAGCAAGTCCAGGTCGCGCTCGACCAGCGCCGACTTGGTGACGAGGGTGAGCGGATGCTCGCATTCGGCGAGGATCCCGATGAGCTGGCGCATGATGCGGTGCTTGCGCTCCGCGGGCTGGTAGCAGTCGGTGTTGGTGCCGAACGCCATCGGCGAGACCTTGTAGCCGGCTCTCGCGAGTTCCGCCTTCAGCAGTTCCGGGGCGTTGGTCTTGGCGAAAAGCTTCGTTTCGAAGTCGAGGCCCGGCGACAGCTCGAGGTAGGCGTGGCTCGGGCGCGCGTAGCAGTACACGCAGCCATGCTCGCAGCCGCGATACGGGTTAATGGACTGATCAAACGGAATGTCGGGCGAATCGTTCCTCGCGATGATCGTGCGCGCGCGCTCGATCGTGATGGTGGTCGCGAGCGGCGCGGGCGCCTCGTCGTCGCGCGTCCAGCCGTCGTCGAAAGGCGCGCGCGCCTCGGACTCGAAGCGTCCCTGGATCTGCGAAAGCGCGCCGCGCTGGCTGTGCATTCGTTCTAGAATGGCCGGTCCCCCCGATACTGTATACATGAACAGTACCCGCCGCAACGTCGGACTGCTGGCCGTCTGCCAGGCGTTGCTCATGACCAACAACGCCACGCTCATCGCCATCAACGGCCTCGCCGGGCTCGCCCTCGCGCCGCGCGCGGCGCTCGCCACGCTGCCGGTCACCGCCTGGGTGGTGGGCGGTGCGCTCGCCACCATGCTCGCCTCGCTGCACATGAAGCGCGTCGGCCGCCAGCGCGGGCTGACGATGGGCACGCTGTGGGGCGTGGTGGGCGCGCTCATCTGCGCCGGCGCGGTGTGGGTGCAGAGCTTCTGGCTGCTGTGCTTCGGCGCGCTCGTCTTCGGCGTCTACAACGCCTACGGCCAGTACTATCGCTTCGCCGCGGCCGACGTGGCGAGCGCCGATTTCAAGAGCACCGCGATCTCGCTGGTGCTCGCCGGCGGCCTGGTGGGCGGCATCCTCGGGCCCACCACCAGCCGCTTCACGGTCGACCTGCTCGAACCGCGCTTCACCGGCGCCTATCTCGCCCTCATCGGCTTCGCGCTCGCCACCATGGTGATCCTGCGCTTCATCCGCATTCCCACGCCCGACGCGAAGACCCAGGCGGCATCGGGCCGGCCGCTCTCGGTCATTGCCGCGCAGCCGAAATTCATCGTCGCCGTGATGGCGGGGGCCATCGGCTACGGCGTCATGAACTTCCTCATGACCTCCACCCCCATCGCCATGGGCGTGTGCGGCCATCCCTACGGCGACGCCGCGTTTGTCATTTCCTCGCACGTCATCGCCATGTTCGCGCCCTCCTTCGTCACCGGGCGCCTGATCAAGCGCTTCGGCGTGCTGCAGATCATGTTCGCCGGGGCGCTGCTCAACTTTGCCGCCATCGCCGTGGCGCTCTCGGGCATCGCCGTCACCCAGTTCTGGGTGTCGCTGGTGCTGCTCGGGGTGGGCTGGAATTTCCTCTTCATCGGCGGCACCGCGCTGCTCACCGAGACCTACCGGCCGGAGGAGATGGCCAAGGCGCAGGGCGCCAACGACCAGGCGATCTTCATCATGATGGCGATCTCGTCGTTTACCTCCGGCCTCACGGTGACCGCCGCGGGCTGGGAGCGCGTCAATCTCTTCGCGCTGCCGATGGTCGCCGTCGTCGCCGTGGCTATCGTCTGGTACGGCATGACGCATCATCGCCGCAAGGCCATCGCATGAGGCCGCCGGCCGCGCCCGGCCAGCGCCTCGAGGACGTCGACACGCCGGCGCTGATCCTCGACCTGGACGCTTTCGAGGCGAACCTGCGCACGCTCGCCGACGTCGTGCGCGGCACGGGCGTGCGCGTGCGCACGCACGCCAAGACGCACAAGTGTCCCGAGGTGGCCAAGCGGCAGATGGCGCTCGGCGCAGTGGGCGCGTGCTGCCAGAAGGTGTCGGAGGCCGAAGCCATGGTCGAGGGCGGCATCGCCGACGTGCTGGTGACCAACGAGATCGTCGGTGCGCCGAAGCTCGAGCGCCTGGCGCGCCTTGCGGGGCGCGCGAAGATCGGCGTGTGCGTGGACGACGCCGCCAACGTGCGCGACCTCGAGGCGGCCGCCGGCCGCGCCGGCGCCACGCTCGACGTTTACGTCGAGCTGGAAGTGGGCATGCGGCGCTGCGGCGTCGCCCCGGGCGAGCCGGCGCTCGCGCTGGCGTGCGCGGTGGCGGCCTCGCCGAACCTGCGCTTCGCGGGGCTGCAGGCCTACAACGGGCGCGCGCAGCATGTGCGCGCGCTCGCCGAGCGGCGCGCGCTCATCGAGCGCGCGGCCGAGCAGGTGCGCGCCACGCGCGCGCTGCTCGAGGGGAACGGCATCGCCTGCCCGACGGTGACCGGCGCCGGCAGCGGCACCTTCATGCTGGAAGTGCAATCGGGCGCCTGGAACGAGATCCAGCCCGGGTCCTACGCCTTCATGGATGCGGACTACGCGAAGAACGAGCAGGCGGCGCCGCTGCCGCGCTTCGCGCACGCGCTCTTCGTGCTCGCCACGGTCATGAGCCGGGGCGACGGCACGCGGGCCATCGTCGATGCGGGCCTCAAGGCCTCGAGCGTCGATTCGGGCATGCCTGCCGTGTGGCAACGGCCGGGATTGGATTACGTGCAGGCCTCGGACGAGCACGGCTTCATCGAGGTCGCGCCGGATGCCGCGGCGCCGGCGCTCGGCGAGAAGCTGCTGCTGGTGCCGGGGCACTGCGACCCGACGATCAACCTGCACGACTGGTACGTTTGCGTGCGTCGGGGCGTCGTGGAATCCTTGTGGCCGATCACCGCGCGGGGGGCGCTGACATGAAGCGAACAAACCTCAATCCGAAGGCGCTGTTCGAGCCGCGGTTCTTCACGCACACGGTGGCCGTGGAGGGCGCGGCGACGCTGGTATTCGTGTCCGGGCAGGTGAGCTACGACCGCGACGGCGTCGTCGTCGGCAAGGGCGACATGCGCGCGCAGGCCGAGCAGGTGTTCGCGAGCCTCGCGCACAACCTCAAGGCCGCGGGCGCGACCTGGCGCGACGTCGTCAAGATGAACGGCTACATGGTCGGCCTGACGCCCGACAACCTGAACCAGTACCGCGAAGTGCGCGCGCGCTACCTCGATGCCGCGGCGATGCCGGCGAGCACCCTGGTGGGGGTGGAGC
>JAOUGZ010000241.1 GCA_029865405.1 Betaproteobacteria bacterium | reverse complement strand
AGGTCACCGTGTTCTCCGGCACGCAGGCGATGGGCCAGGGCCTCGAGACCACCTACATCCAGCTCATCACCGAGGTGCTGCAGATCCCCGCGCAGTCGGTCACCCTCGTGCAGGGCGATACCGATCGCGCCAACGGCGTCGGCAGCGTCGGCTCGCGCTCGGCGTTCGTCGGCGGTTCGGCGGTGGTGGCGGCGGGACGCACGCTCATCGTGCGCGGCCGGGAGCTCGCCGCCGACGCGCTCGAGACAGCGGCCGCCGACATCGAGTTTCGCGACGGGCGTTTCGTGGTCGCCGGCACCGACAAGTCCGTCGGCCTCGCCGATCTCGCCGCGCGCCAGCCGGAAAAGCACGTGCGCGTCTCGGCGACGCAGACGCCCTCGACGCCGTCGTGGCCCAACGGCGCGCAGGCCTGCGAGGTGGAGATCGATCCCGACACGGGCGAAGTGACGGTTGCGCGCCTTTCGAGCCTCGACGACATCGGCCGCATCATCAACCACGCCATCGTCGAGGGGCAGATCCAGGGCGGCATGGCGCAGGGCGTCGGCCAGGCACTCTACGAGCAGGCGCGCTATGACCCGGACACCGGGCAACTGCTCTCGGGCTCGCTCATGGACTACTGCGTGCCGCGCGCCGACCAGTTTCCGCCCATGACCAACGCCTTCGACGAGAGCGTACCCTGCACCACCAATCTGCTCGGGGTGAAGGGCTGCGGCGAGATCGGCACCATCGGCGCGGTGCCGGCGGTGGTGCACGCGGTGCTCGACGCGCTGGCCGGATTCGGCGTCACGCACTTGGAGATGCCGCTCACGCCGGAGAAGGTCTGGCGCGCCATGCGCCGCGGCTGATTCCCATGCGCGACGGGGGGAGCCGCGCTTTCGGTTACGCCGTTCTCGCGTCGCTCCTGCTGCACGCGCTCGTTTTCTTCGCCCTGCCGGTGGCGCGCGATTTCGCGGCCCTCGTGCCGCCGGAGGCGGAGCCGCTCATCGCGCGCGTCGAGCATCTCGATCCGCCCGCGCCGGCGCCCGTCCCGGCGCCCGCGGCGGTGCGCGCAGTGCGCAAGCCGGCGCCGCCCGATCCCGTTCCGGTCGCAACGCCCGCGCCGGCGCCCCTACTGACTCCCACGCTGACGCCCACGCCCGCCGTACAACTGCCCGCGCCTACCCCGGCGCCCACGGCGCCCGCGCCCGCGGCCGCGCCTGCGCTGCAAGCGCCGCCCACTTCCGCGCCGGCGCCCGCCGTCGATCCGCGCCTGCGCAGCGACTACGCGCGGCGCATCCACGAGGAGGCGGAGCGCTACAAGGTCTACCCGCGCGTCGCCATCGACAACAACTGGCAAGGCGAAATCGGTCTGGTGATGGCGATCGCGGGCGACGGCCGCATGGCTTCGCTGCGCGTCGTGCGCAGCTCGGGCCACAAGGTGCTCGACGACCAGGCGCTCGAGATGTTCCAGCGCGCCAAGCCGCGGGTGCGGGTGCCCGCGGCGCTGCGCGGCCGCGCGTTCGAGCTGGAATTGCGCGCGGTGTTCCGCCTCGAGGGCTAGCGCTCGGGCTGGAACACGACGACGTGGTCGACGTCGAGGCGGATACCGATCTTTTCGCCGAGCGCGTGGTTGTGGTGGCTCGGCACGAGGGCGAGCACGCGGCGGCCGCTCTCGAGCTTGAGCGTGTAGAGGATCTCCGCGCCGCGGAATGCCTTGTGCAGCACCTCGGCCTGGGTCGGCGCGGCGTCGTCGTGCACCACGTCGTCGGGGCGCAGCAGGATGTCGGTGAGGCAGCCCTTGCCGCAGGCGTCGCAGCCGATCTGGCAGGCGCCGGGAATGTCGCCCTCGAGCGTGCCGAGCTCCATCTGCACGGCGCGCGCATTGAGCACCTTCGCCGGCAGGAACACGCCCTGGCCGACGAAGTCGGCGACGAAGCGGTTCGCCGGCCGGTGATACAGGTTGTAGGCCGAGTCGCACTGCTCGATGCGGCCTTCGCGCATGACGCCGATCTCGTCGGCCATGGCGAAGGCCTCCTGCTGGTCGTGCGTGACGAGGACCGCGGTGGCGCCGCTCGCCTTGATGATCTCGCGCACTTCCAGCGACAGGCGCTCGCGCAGGTCGACGTCGAGGTTGGAGAAGGGCTCATCGAGGAGCAGCAGCTCGGGGCGCGGCGCGAGCGCGCGCGCCAGCGCCACGCGCTGCTGCTGGCCGCCGGAGAGCTCGTGCGGGTACTGGCGCAGCGCGGCGGCGAGGCCGGTGAGCGCGGCGAGCTCGCGCACGCGCGACGCGCGCAGCACGCGCGGCGCATCGCGCAGGCCGAAGGCGATGTTCTCGCCCACGGTGAGGTGCGGAAACAGCGCGTAATCCTGGAACACCATGCCGATGTGCCGGCGCTCCGGAGGCAGCATGACGCCGTCGCCGGATACCAGCTCGCCGTCGAGCCGGATGCGGCCGGCACGCAGCGGCTCGAAGCCGGCGATGCAGCGCAGGACCGTGGTCTTGCCGCAGCCGCTCGGCCCCAGCAGGCAGCCGATGGCCCCGCGCGCCAGCGCGAAGTCGAGCCCGCGCACGACTTCAGCGCCGTTGTAGGCCTGGTGCAGGTTCTCGATCTCGAGCAGATTCATACGCACGCCATTATAAGGCCGCACGAAACAATAATCGTTCTTGTTAGAATGCCGAATGCTTTTCTTTCAATCATTTAGGCGTGGGGCGGGGGCTCTCTCGGTCGGCATCGCGCTGTTTCTCGCCCTGCCGATCCTTTGGGTGGTCGCGAGCCTTTTCCAGCCCGCGGGTGACGCCTGGCGCCACATCGTGGCGACCGTGCTCTCCACCTACGTGGCGAACACCGCGCTTCTCGTCGTGCTGGTGGCGTGCGGCGTGATGTCGATCGGTGTGCTCGCGGCCTGGCTCATCGCCAGTTACCGCTTCCCCGGCGCGCGCCTGCTCGAGTGGGCGCTCGTGTTGCCGCTCGCGATGCCCGCCTACGTGATGGCCTACGCCTACACGGATTGGCTTCAGTTCACCGGCCCGGTGCAGGGCGCTTTGCGCGCGCTGACCGGATGGCAGGGCCAGGAATACTGGTTTCCCGAGATCCGCTCGCTCGGTGGCGCCGCCGTCGTGCTCGCATTGGCGCTGTATCCCTACGTTTACCTCATTGCGCGCACTGCGTTCCGCGACCTGCCGCGCAGCAGCCTCGAGGCGGGGCGCCTGGCCGGGCATTCCGCGTGGGGCACTTTCTTTCGCGTGGCGCTGCCGCTCGCGCGGCCGGCGATCGCCGCCGGCACGACGCTCGCGCTCATGGAGACGCTGGCCGATTTCGGCACCGTGTCGTACTTCGCACTCGAAGTGTTCACCACCGGCATTTTCAAGGCCTGGCTGGGGATGGGCGATCGCGTCGCGGCGGCGCAGCTCTCGAGCTGCCTGCTCGGTTTCGTCGTCCTTGTCCTCGCGCTCGAGCGCGCTTCGCGCGGGCGCGCCGTGTTTCATGCCGCGGCGGTTGCCAAGCCGGTGCCGCCGCTGCAGCTGCGCGGCGCGCCGGCGGCGCTCGCCACGCTCGCCTGCGCGCTGCCGGTAGTCCTCGGCTTCGCGATCCCTGCCGCGATCCTGCTCGAGCTCGTGGCGGCGGATTCGCAGGCGCGCTGGGGCGCGCGCCTCGCCGGGCTGGTGGGCAACAGTTTCACCCTCGCGGGCGTCACGGCGTTTGCCGCCGTGGTGCTCGCCCTGGCGATGGCCTATGCAGCCCGGCTCTCGCGCAGCCGGGTGGCGGGCGTGGCGAGCCGCGTCGCCGCATTGGGCTACGCCATGCCGGGCGCGGTGATCGCGATCGGCGTGCTGGTGCCGCTCGCGCGCCTGGACAACTGGCTTGCGGAAATCCTCGAGGGCCTGACCGGCGCGCCGCGCGGGCTGCTGCTTACGGGGACAATCGTGGCACTGGTCTACGCCTGCCTGGTGCGCTTTCTCGCCGTGGCGCTGCAGACCACGGAAGCGGGGCTCGCGCGCATCACGCCGAGCATGGAAGACGCCGCGAGAAGCCTCGGCGCCTCGCCCGCGGCGACGCTGGCGCGGGTGCACGCGCCGCTCGTCGCGCGCAGCCTCGCCACCGCGGCGCTGCTCGTGTTCGTGGACGTGATGAAGGAGCTGCCCGCCACCTTCGCGCTGCGGCCGTTCGATTTCGACACGCTGGCGGTCGAGGCCTACCACCTGGCGAAGGACGAGCGCCTGGCGGAGGCCGCCGTGCCCTCGCTGGTGATCGTTGCGGTCGGCCTGGTGCCGCTGGTGCTGCTCTCGCGGCGCTACTTCCAGGCGACGCGGTCGTAGAGCTTCTGCGATTCGGGCTGGTTGCGCCCGAGTACGGCGACGTTCAGCGGGTCGTACTTGAACGTGCCGAGGCCGGCGAGCACCGGATTGTTCACGCGCACGCTCGCGACCACCGGCCACTCGTTGTTGCCGTCGGCGAAATAGCGCTGCGCGTCGTCGCCCGCCAGGTACTCGAGGAACTTGATCGCCGCGTCGCGGTGCGGCGCGTGCTTCAGCACCCCGGCGCCCGAGATATTGACGTGCGCGCCGTGCCCTGCCTGGTCCGGGAACACGATGCCCACCTTGTCGGCGACGGCGCGCTCGTCGGCTTTGGCCGAGCCCGCGAGGCGCGCGTAGTAGTAGTGATTGGCGATCGCCACGTCGCATTCGCCCGCGGCCACGCCTTTCAGCTGGTCGGTGTCGCCGCCCCTGGGGTCGCGCGCCAGGTTGGCGCGCACCGCGCGCGCCCAGGCCTCCGCCTGCGCCGCGCCCATGTGCTCGATGAGCGCGCCCATCAGCGACAGGTTGTAGATGTTGCTCGAGGAGCGCACGCAGACGCGCCCTTTCCATTTCGGCGCCGCGAGCGCGGCGTAGGTCGCCACCTCGGCCGGCTGCACGCGTGCCTTGTTGTAGGCGATGACGCGCGCGCGCATGGAAAAGCCGAACCAGTGCCCCGCCGGCTCGCGAAAGCTCGCCGGAATGCGGCTCTCCAGCAGCGCCGAGCGCACCGGCTGGAACAGGCCCAGCTGCTCGGCGCGCCACAGGCGCCCGGCGTCCACCGTGACGAGCACGTCGGCGGGGCTGCGCGCGGCTTCATTGCGGATGCGC
>JAOUGZ010000240.1 GCA_029865405.1 Betaproteobacteria bacterium | reverse complement strand
AGCGCCGCGGCCACCACGTAGGCGAGCGCGCGCATCGCCTCGGTCTGCGACTTCATCAGCATGAGCATGCGGCGCACGTCCGGATGGCGGATGATCGGCACCGTGCCGCCGCCGGCGAGGTCGCGCCCCTGCATGCGCTCCTTTGCGTACGCCAGCGCACGCTGGAACGCGCGCTCGGCGATGGACACGCCCTCCAGTCCGACCGCGAAGCGCGCCGCGTTCATCATGATGAACATGTAGGCGAGGCCCTTGTTCTCCTCGCCCACCAGGTAGCCCAGCGCCTCCTCGAACACCATGACCGCGGTCGGGCTGGCGTGGATGCCCAGCTTGTGCTCGATCGAGGCGCATCGCGCCTCGTTGCGCTTGCCGAGCGAGCCGTCGGCGTTGACCAGGAACTTCGGCACGATGAACAGCGAGATGCCCTTGACCCCCTCGGGGGCGTCCGGCGTGCGCGCCAGGACCAGGTGCACGATGTTGTCCGTCAGGTCGTGCTCGCCGTAGGTGATGAAGATCTTCTGCCCCGTGATCCGGTAGTGGTCGCCCTCGGGCACGGCGCGCGTCTTGACCAGCGCCAGGTCCGATCCTGCCTGCGGCTCGGTCAGGTTCATCGTGCCGGTCCAGACGCCGCTCGCCATCTTCGGCAGGAAGGTCTTCTGCAGGCGCTCGGAGCCGCACAGCTCGATGGCGTGCAGCGCGCCCTGGGTGAGCATCGGGCACAGCGAGAAGCTCATGTTGCCGCTGCACCACATTTCCTCGACCGGCGTGGCGACGATCCGGGGCAGTCCCTGTCCGCCGAATGCCGACGAGACCGGCAGCGCGCCCCAGCCCCCGTCCACGTACGCGCGATAGGCCTCCTTGAAGCCCTTGGGCGTGGTGACGGCCCCGTCCTTCCATTTCGAGCCTTCAAGGTCACCACTATGATTAATCGGATCAAGGACTTGAGAAGCAAACTTCGAAGCTTCCTCAAGTATGGCTTCGACCGTGTCGGGCGTCGCTTCCTCGAATCCGGGCAGCTTCCCGACCTCCGCGAGGCCCGCCAGCTCCCGCATCACGAAGTGGATGTCCTTCAGGGGTGCGACGTACGCGGACATGGCGTCCTCCTTACTTGTCCAGTTCCTCGATCACCTGCGGGACGATCTGGAACAGGTCGCCGACGATGCCGTAGTCGGCCACCTGGAAGATCGGCGCCTCCTCGTCCTTGTTGATGGCGACGATGACGCGACTGTCCTTCATGCCGGCGAGGTGCTGGATGGCCCCCGAGATGCCGACCGCGATATAGAGGTCCGGCGCGACGATCTTGCCGGTCTGCCCCACCTGCCAGTCGTTCGGCACGAAGCCCGCGTCGACGGCGGCGCGCGAGGCGCCCATGGCCGCGTTGAGCTTGTCGGCGAGCGGCTCGAGCATCTTGAAGTTCTCGCCCGAGCCCATGCCACGTCCGCCGGAGACCACCACCCGGGCCGAGGTCAGTTCCGGGCGCTCGGACTTCGCCACCTCGCGGCCGACGAAGCTGGACAGCCCGCTGTCGGCGGGCGCCTGCACCGATTCCACCTTGGCGCTGCCGCCGCTCGCCGCCACCGCATCGAAGCCGGTGATGCGCACCGTGATCACCTTGATCTTGTCAGCCGACTTGACCGTGGCGAGCGCATTGCCGGCGTAGATCGGGCGCACGAAGGTGTCGGGCGCCTCGATGGCGACGATTTCGGAGACCTGCTGCACGTCGAGCAGCGCCGCCGCGCGCGGCATCACGTCCTTGCCCGTAGAGGTCGCCGGCGCGAGCAGGTGCGAGTAATCCTTGGCCAGCGCCACGATCAGCGCCGCCACGTTCTCGGCGAGGAACTCGCCCAGGTGCGGCGCGTCCGCGTGCAGCACCTTGGCGACGCCCGCGATCTGCGCCGCGGCCTTGGCCGCGTCGCCGGCGTTGTGCCCGGCCACCAGCACGTGGACGTCGCCGCCCGCCCTCTGCGCGGCGGCGACCGTGTTCAGGGTGGCCTTCTTGATTTCCTTGTTGTCGTGCTCGGCAAGCACGAGGACGGCTGCCATCAGATCACCTTCGCTTCGTTGCGCAGCTTGTCGACGAGCGCCTTCGCGTCCGGCACCTTGATGCCGGCCTTGCGCTTGGGCGGCTCGACCACCTTCAGCGTCTGCAGGCGCGGCTTCACGTCGACGCCCAGCGCGTCGGGCTTCAGGTGCTCCAGCGCCTTCTTCTTCGCCTTCATGATGTTGGGCAGGGTGACATAGCGCGGCTCGTTCAGGCGCAGGTCGGTGGTGATGATCGCGGGCAGCTTGAGGGCGATCGTCTCGAGGCCGCCGTCCACCTCCCGCGTCACCGTTGCCTTGCCGTCTCCCACCTTCACCTTCGAGGCGAAGGTCGCCTGCGGCCACTTGAGCAGCGCGGCGAGCATCTGTCCGGTCTGGTTGGCGTCATCGTCGATCGCCTGCTTGCCGAGGATGACGAGCTGCGGCGACTCCTTGTCGCACAGCGCCTTCAACAGCTTGGCCACCGCCAGCGGCTGCAGCTCGACGTCGGTTTCCACGAGGATGGCGCGGTCGGCGCCGATGGCGAGCGCCGTGCGCAGCGTCTCCTGGCAGGCGGCGACGCCCGCCGACACGGCGACGATCTCGGTCACCACGCCCGCTTCCTTCAGGCGCACCGCCTCTTCCACGGCGATCTCGTCGAAGGGATTCATCGACATCTTGACATTGGCGGTCTCGACGCCCGTGCCGTCGGCCTTGACGCGCACCTTGACGTTGTAATCGACTACGCGCTTGACGCTGACCAGGACTTTCATGGGGAACCCGGCGGGGTGTGAGAGCGTGAAATTATATCGTGGCGTCCGCGCGGGGCTGGCCTGCGTGCTCCTCGCCGGCTGCGCGGCGACGCCGATCGCCGACGTGCCGGGCGCGTCCGCCGTTGCCACGGTCCTGATCGTGCCGCAGGGCGGGCACACCGGCATCGCGGTGCGCATGGCCGACATCCCGGCGCCGCTGGTGCCGGAAAAGCGCGATTTTCCGGGCGCCGACTATCTGGAGTTCGGGTGGGGCGACCGCGACTTCTACATGGCACCGAGCGCCGGGCCGTGGCTGTCGTTCAAGGCCGCATTCCTGCCGACGCAAAGCGTCGTGCACATTGCCGGCGTTCGCGGCGCGCTCGGCGGCGCGTTTCCCGGCGCAGAGATCGTCGCCATTCCCCTCTCCCAGGCCGCGCTGGAAGCCCTGCTGCGCTACGTGCATGACGCGTTCGTGCGCGAAGGTGATGCGGCGACGCCGCTCGGGCGCGGCTTCTACCCGGGGCGCGAGACCTTCCACCTGCTGCGTACCTGCAACGTCTGGACCGCGGGGGCACTGCGTGCCGCGGGGCTTCCGGTGCGCGATGCGCTCACCGTGGAGGGCATCATGGGACAGGTGCGGCCGCTCAGCCGTCGACCAGCGCCCTGAGCGCCTGCGTGAAGCAGGCCATCGGCACGCGCACCATGCCGGCGCCGATCTGGCCGATGCCCGCCTGGCGATGGGCAATGCCGGTGGTGAGCACCGGCCGGATGCCGTTGTCGACGACTTTGCGCACGTCGATGCCGGCCGGCGCACCCGCGAAGTCCAGGTACGGCAGGGCCATGTCCGGATTGCGCGCCCAGGCGATGTCGTGCATTTCGCGCGTGATCGCGATCGCGTCGGCCACCGTCCCGCCCGCCAGCTGCACCAGCGCGGGCGCGGCGGCGAGCGACTGGCCGCCATAGCCGGCTGTCTCGCAGATCGCGCTGTCGCCCAGATCGGGATTCGCGTCGTGCTGCGCGAAGCCCGCGAAGTACAGCCCGGTCGGAACGTCGGCGGGCGCCTCGAACCAGCGCGCGGCGAGCCCGCTCACGCGTATCGCGCTGGTGACGCCGTTGCGCGCGATCGCGGTGACGATCGACGAGCGCGCGACCCCGTGGGCCGCATCCATGATCGCTTTCGAGGCGGCCATCGACAGGTTGAGGAAGAACTGCGAGGTGGCGGCGATGAAGTCCAGCGTCTCGCGGCTGCGCGCGCGATCGAACGCGCCGCCGGCGAGCGCGCCGCCGATCGCCATGTGAAACAGCGCCGTCGCCGCGGCATTGCGGCTGTGCACCTCGTCGCCCATCAGCAGCGCCTGCGACTGGATGCTTCTCAGGTCGACGCCGCCCTCGAGCCCGGCGAGCGCCGCCTTGAGCGCCGGCGCGACAGTGGCAGCGAGCCAGCGCAGCCGCTCGAGCACGTCCGGGCCGAACGCGCCAAAGCGCAGCACGCGGCCGGTGCCCTCGCTCAGGTTGGTGTAGGCGCTGTGGCCGTGCACGGCGTCGCGCACCACGAATAGCGGCATCGACGGGGAGATCGTCCCCGACATCGGACCGACGGCGCCGAGGTCGTGGTTCTGCACGAAACGCACCTCGCCCGCGGCAAGCCGGGTGCGCGCCTCGGCCTCGTCGCGCGCCCAGCCCTCGTACAGCATGGCGCCGATGAGCGTGCCCTTCATCGGCTCGCACATCGAATCCCAGGCAAGCGGCGCGCCGGCGTGCGTCAGCGTGCGCGCGCCGCCCGCCCAGAGCCGCGGCCAGACCTCGTCGGCGCGCAGCGCGACGTCGACGAGGCGCGGCCGCGCGGCGAGCATGCGCGCGACCGCGGCATCGTTCGCCGCGTCGATGCCCGTTTCGCCGGCCAGTCGCGCGAGCGCGCGCGCCAGCGCCGGATCGCCGTCGCCGACCGGACGCCAGTCGATGTGGGCCACGGCGGCGCCGGCCAGGCGCGGGCCTGCCGCCAGGCGCTCGAGGCCGAGATTGAGGATCGCGGGCGTGCGCGCGAACAGCGCGTGCTTCATGCCGCGCGCCGCGCGCTCAGCCGAAGATGACCTTCGGCAGCCAGGTGGCCATCGCCGGGAAGTACGTCAGGATCACCAGCATCATCAGCTGAAGGATGACGAAGGGCACCACGCCGCGGTAGATGTGCATCGTGGTGACCTCGGGGGGCGCCACGCTGCGCAGGTAAAACAGCGCGTAGCCAAGCGGCGGGGTGAGAAAGGAGGTCTGCAGGTTGACCGCGATCATGATGCCCAGCCACACCGGGTCGAGGCCGAACTGCAGCAGCACCGGCCCGACGATCGGCACGACGACGAACAGGATCTCGTTGGTGTCGAGGAAGAACCCG